>NZ_JAUBTL010000043.1:0-69427 GCF_036702475.1 Microcoleus sp. D2_18a_B4 | reverse complement strand
TCGTTTAACATCATAGATGTTTATTTTTGTCAACTTTCTTGTTAAGAAAGATCCTTATAAAGCATAGCTTAAGAAGGAGGACTTTGAGTAAGTTCTGATATCCCTATTTTTAAGGATTGCTAGTAGGGGGGAGCGAGCTTAACTGAACCGTATTGAGCTAAAAGTTATCGCTCTCACAAGTAAAAAAAAAGATTACTTAAATAAATTAGAAAAAATAAGAATGCCAAAATTACAGATTAATGATTATTAATTGCATTATTAATAATTAATCAATAAATATAGCGGTTCTCAAAAAAGTGAGGTATGCCCACGGAGACCTATGCCCTATGCCCTATGCCCATGAGTACCTCATATGAGAGCTCGAAAGGCTATAGCTAAGTTTTTATAAATTTCCTATGCGACAGTAGGTTACTGGGTTCTTCATGGTGAACCCAATAAAACAGAGAGCTTTTCAGATGGAAGAAGTCAATCGATTTTAGATTTTAGATTTTAGATTAAAGAATTGAAGAATTGACCCCACGGATAAATTCGGGGGGCAAGTTTCATCGGATACAGGTTTTTTATTTTTACACGGATGAATCCGGGGGGTTGTATTTGGGACGCTTTCGGTCAAGGTAACTTTAAGAAACCCACCTCTTAGTATGAATAAAGGTTGCTAAAAATGAGAACAAAATCAAAGTTCTAAAGGAGCAATGGCGTTAAACAAATTTTCTAGGATAAATCGCAGCAAAGATTGAGTGGCTAATATTAAACCCAATCGAGCTTGGGCGAGTTTTGGCTGTTCGATTTTAACTTCTCCCCAAATTCGGCACTGGCTGTAAAAAATCTGAAATGCGTCGCTCAAACTATTGGCTAATTTGAAATAATTGACAGGTTGTTCGCAGTTGTTTACGTCAAAAGTAGGATATAAATTGTCTAGCACTGTTAAGAGTTGGGATATTAAACGGCGTTCTGCTGGATGCACTAACCGCAGTCGATCGCCCTCGTCAATCCAAGGGATAGGATTTGGACTCGCCAGCGACCAAATTTGTGGCGCTGTAGCGACATCGGGCTGCGCGATCGCAATTATCCGATCGCGGTGGGCCATTCGCAGCAGGGAACAGCAGCGCGCGTGGCTGTACTGAATGGGAAACAGTCGATCGGCACACACAACAGAAGATAATATTTGAGATTCTGAAACTGGGAGGTTCGTTTGAGCTAAACGCTGCAACCAGACGGCTAAACCTGCATCAGTCAACTCCATCTCAATAATTCCCCCCGGCGCTACTTTAACGGCGAAATCCGGGTAGCACAGCGGTTGGAGTGTTTCGGCCAACTGTGCCGCGATTGTCTGCGGTGTCTGCTGCCAAGTTTTAGCTAATTTGAGGGCGATCGCAGACACGTACAGCACCCGCGCGCTATCTTTACTCCGATTTAACGGAAATATTGCACCATTCTCAATTACTTGTTTAGGAACAGGCATCTTGCCTGTTCCACAAGAAAATTCATCTCTTGTGGAACGGGCATCTTGCCCGTTCTTGAGAATGGTGCCACCTATGAGATTTAACGGAAATATTGCACCATTCTCAATTACTTGTTTAGGAACAGGCAAGATGCCTGTTCCACAAGAAAATTCATCTCTTGTGGAATGGGCATCTTGCCCGTTCTTGAGAATGGTGCCACCTATGAGATTTAATGGAATTTCCCCTAGTGTCTCTTGCTGGGCGATCGCCCTTTGGAACCTTGAAAGCAAGAAACACTTCACTGTAACTTCCGGGCACTGCTCCATATTTGCTGTATCCATATCGGCTCATCCTACCGTAAGAGCAACGATCGACTGTTACCACTTGCACTGATCTTGTACGTTAAACTGCTGATCTCAGAGATAGTCGATCGGCTCCCCCGATCGGGGCTACATCGAATTAATAGGCTTTCTAGCGATTTTTTTGCTAAATAACAATAATTTACGACAAATTTTTTGCTGAACTCTACCATTTTGATGTATTTTTTGCTACATTAAATTTTTCGGTAAAACTAAGAAAAGTCAGCATAGTTAAGAAGCGTGCAAGCTCGATCGGGGGTTGGTTGTCTCACTTTGTATCGCACTGCTGGCAGAAGCTGTTTTTCTCACTCTTAAATATATCCCAGAGCCTCCCTTATGCAATCAACTTCCACACCTGTAGAGACTATCGATCGACCGTTTATCACTTGGCAGCGAATTATCGACTGGGCCCAGGAACACTACCGCTGCCGGACTTTTAGCAAAGATGAGCGGATTCCCGCAAGACCCGGACTGCTGTATTTAGTCCAGAAAGGTTCTGTGCGACTCGTAGGTAGCGCTCAAGTTAGCGCTGCGGCGGCGAAGTCGAAATCCGCTGACAAAACTACAGAAGAAGCTTTTTTGGGCTTCGTCGGCGCCGGCCAGCCCTTTGAACTGGTTGCTCAGTCTCCGTTTACTCTCCAAGCTTACGCTCATGCCGATCAAACTCACGTAGTGTGGATGTACTGGCACGACTTAGATAATTGGCCTCACTTTCGTAGGGAAATTTTGGATGCGTTTCGCTACCAGCACCAGCGGAAACTTCTCTGGCTGAGCACTTTGGGACAGCGCCGGACGATCGACCGACTGTTGGGATTTCTCACTTTGTTGATCGAGGAGTTTGGCGAACCTTACGTAGGTGACGACGAACCGGATGTGGTTCGGGGCTACCGGCTGCCTTGGGCCTTGACTCACGCTCAAATTGGCAGCGCAATTGGCTCAACGCGGGTGACGGTGACGCGACTGATGGGTAAGTTGCGATCGAAAGGTTTGATTAATACTGAGGATGATAATTTAATCTGTTTGCCGGCTAAGTCTAACCCCCAAAAGACAAAAAACCACAAGCAGGAGGTAGAAGATTCCCTGGAAGATGAAGATTCTCTCGAAGATTCCCTGGAAGATTCCCTGGAAGATGAAGATTCTCTCGAAGATTCTGAATAAAATCCTGCGGGAAATGGCCAACAAACAGCGCGTCACTATTAGTTTTGGGCAGTCGCGCTCGATCGCTCGACAGTGTACGATTAATTGTGTAAACTTTTGCCGTTCTCGAAAGGTGCGACTGACAATGACCGATGACAAGCAAAAATCTTCAATCCCGAACAATCAGCAACGGGTGGTATTCTGCGACTTTGACGGCACGATAACTGTTGAAGAAACTTTTGTGGCCATGCTCAAGTATTTCGCACCGGAACTGTCGTCTCAACTGATGCCAGAAATATACGCTAGAAGGCTGAGTTTGCGATCGGGAGTGCGGCAGTTACTAGAGTCTATTCCCTCGGAACGTTACGGGGAAATTGTGGAATTTTCTAGGGGAAAGCTGATGCGGCCGGGATTGTTGGAGTTGCTGGATTTTTTGGACGAAAAAAAGGTAGATTTTGCGATCGTTTCCGGCGGTCTTCGGGTCATGGTAGAGACGGTAATGGGCGATTTGGTACACCGGGCGAGCGTTATTTACGCTGTGGATGTGGACGCTAGTGGCCCTCGCTTGCAAGTCAATTCTGAGTTTGAAGGAGATGAGGAATTGGTGTCTAAGGTGCGGGTGATGGGCCAGCACCCGGCCGAGGAACAGGTGGCAATCGGAGATTCGCTGACGGATTTTAATATGGCTTTGCAGGCTTCGTCGGTGTTTGCGCGCGATCGGCTTGCCCAGTATCTAGACGAACAGCAAAAGCCTTATACTAAATGGGATAATTTTTTTGATGTCTTGGAAAATTTGTCCCAAAAATGGAATTGAAACTATAGCCTTTCTCAAGAAAAGTTATGTGTGTATTGGTAAAGTGTGCACTGCCCACCCTACGTTTATATAAGCCAGGGCAATTCCTATTAACTCACATCTTGCACCCTTGTCAATAAGCCTTCACGAGCGGGCAGGATGCCCACCACACAAGAAAATTTACTCTTTGTGGAACAGGCATCTTGCCTGTTCTTGAGAATGGTGCCAAATGTCACTATTAACGTAAAAAGTAGATTAAAAACTGAGGAATTTGTAAAGAATGAGTGGCGATTTGAGATCGGATTTAATTGCAGCAGCCAAACATTTTTACGATCGCGGTTGGATGGTTGGGACTGCTGGCAATCTTTCAGCCCGCTTACCAGATGGCACTTTTTGGATTACTGCTAGCGGCCGCGCGAAAGGGCAGTTAACTAAAGAAGATTTTATCAGAATGAACTCAGAGGGTGCTATTGTTGAGCAACCTGTTGCCGACAGCCGCCCTTCGGCCGAAACCAGCATTCATTTAGCCGTTTACAATTGTTTTCCAAACGCTAAAGCTTGCTATCACGTTCACTCGATCGAGGCAAATTTAGTTTCTCGGCTAACAGCAGGAGATGCAGTGCCTTTACCTGCGATCGAAATGCTGAAAGGTTTGGGGGTGTGGGAGGAAAACCCGCAGGTGACGATACCCCTATTTGCAAATTATTTGGAAGTGCCTAAAATAGCCAAGGAAATTTGCGACTTTTTTGCCGTTTCAGCGGCGTCTGTACCCGCTTTATTAATTCGCGATCACGGCATAACAGTCTGGGCCGACTCGCCAGCGGCCGCCTACAATTACGTAGAAATTGTAGAATACATTTTTCGCTATACGATCGCCGCCCGCCAATTAAATTTAGATTGAAGATTTGGGATTTGAGATTGAGCGGTGCATGAATGCGGAATTATGTAGGGCGCGCCCTAAGCACCTTACCGCTATTACCGCTATGATTAGCTTCTCAAACCACTTTTTGTATCCCGGACTGTAGGAAACGAGCAAACATTCAGAGGAGGCAACAGTAATGGCTAAATATACCAGAATTTTATCCATAGATGGAGGCGGAATTAGAGGAATTATTCCCGCGCAAGTTTTAGTTAGCATTGAGTCAAAGCTGCAAAAGGCAAGTGGCAACCCAGATGCGAGAATAGCTGACTATTTTGATTTAATCGCGGGCACGAGTGCGGGAGGAATTTTAACTTGCATCTATTTGTATCCCGATGCCGAAAATCCCACCAGACCTCGGTGGTCAGCGAAAGATGCTGTTAATTTTTCGATTGAGAGCGGTCGCGACGTTTTTAAGAGTTCATTATGGCAAAAACTCAGATCTATAGACGGTTTGATAGATGAGAAATATCCAGGCGAGCGCTTAGAACAATTCTTGTTGGAAAACTTTAGAAATTGCAAACTCAGCGAACTGCTGAAACCTTGTTTAATTTCCAGTTACGACATCGAAAGGAGAAAAGCTCACTTTTTCGATCAAATAGATGCTAAAGAACTTCCAGCAGAAGACTATTTTATTAGAGATATCGCCAGAGCCACATCTGCAGCTCCCACTTTCTTTGAACCTACCAAAATCCGCTCTTTGACCAACGAATCCTACGCTTTAATTGACGGGGGAGTTTTCGCAAACAATCCCGCACTTTGTGCCTATGCAGAAGTTAGAAATAAATTCAGAATTCCCGACGATCGCTCCGACAAAGGCCCGACAGCAAAAGATATGGTAATTCTATCGCTGGGGACAGGAGAAGCTCAGAAAAAATACCCCTACGAAGAAGCGAAAAATTGGGGTCAAGTTGAGTGGGTTCAGCCTTTGATTAATATCATGATGACGGGAGTTGCGGAAACTGTAAATTATCAACTAATTCAAATTTATGATGCGGTTGAAAGACCGAATCAATATTTGAGAATTACTCCCGATTTGAGCCACGAACAACCGCTGCCGATTGATGATGCCTCGGAAGAGAAGATATCGGCACTGCTGAGAATTGGCAAGGATCAAGCCGAAAAGAATAATGAACAGTTGGATAAGTTTATCGACTTGTTACTTGCGGAGGAGTCCTAGGATTTTAGATTTTAGATGTTAGATTTTAGATTGGGAAATGAGTGATGATTACCACAGAATCAATCACTGCCAATCTAAAGTCTAAAAAGGTAGAGCACACCAACCGCAGGGCAAGCCGACTGAAAATATATGTTGACAAATCGTGCAATAATTGCTGTAGGATTGCCTAAAATCTCTATGTGGCAGTGCTTCGCCCTGTTTGCAATAAATCGCGAGTCCTCAGTCATTGGTTAAAAAATACCAAGAAAAGTGCGATCGACATTTAGATGAAACCTTCAATAACAGGTGGTTTCAGCGGTTTTTCGTGACGTTGTTCTTGGGTGGCCAAGTGCTGCTACGCATACTCCAAGGCAAAATTGACCGCCGCAAAATCATGGAACATTTAGTAACAGTAGGCTTGGATTCTTTCAGATCCGTGCTGCTAATAGCCTTTTTTGGCGGCATGATTTTTACATTTCAATCAGCCAGAGAATTGGTTCGCTTTGGCGCGGTTGGGGCGATGGGAGGTGCTTTTGCTGTGGCATTTTGCGGCGAATTAGCACCTCTTTTAACGGCGGGCGTGGTGGCGGGACAAGTAGGTTCGGCCTTTGCGGCGGAGATAGGAGAAATGCAGGTGACGGAACAAATAGACGCCCTGTATATGTTAAGAACAAATCCGGTTGATTATTTAGTAGTGCCGAGGGTGATAGCTTGCTGCATCATGCTGCCGATTTTAACAATTTTTTCGGTAGCGGTGGGAATTTTGGGCGGGCTATTTGTAGCGGTTCATTTTTATAATTTGGAACCGTCGGTATTTTTGGAATCGGTGCGAACTTTCTTGGGGCCTTGGGATTTAGTAAATGTGGTGATTAAAAGTTTTATTTTTGGGTTAATAATTGCCCTTGTCGGTTGCGGTTGGGGATTGACGACGGTGGGCGGAGGGAAAGGAGTAGGCCAAGCTGCAACGGCGGCGGTGGTAACTTCTTGGGTGTTGATTTTTGTGGCGGATTTATGTTTATCGCTGTTGAGGTTTCACGAGTTGGGGATTCCTAGAAGTTGATAATCTTGGCGATTATAAGTAACCACACAAAATTAATTACATAAAGACTCCTTGCTAGGCAAGGGTTTCAGTAGAAATATTGTGTAATTAATTCTGCACACCTACTTAGCAGGAGTCAGGAGTCAAGATGCTTAATTATTAAGGGTTTGAACAATCATCAACCCGAGTGCCATTAGGATTGCTATAAAATAACATGAAGATTTTTTAAACCGTAGATGAACGCAAATAAACGCTGATAAAATTGCATCAGCGTTCATCCGTGTTCATCCGCTGATATCTGCGGTTTAAAACTCTCAACTTGAGATTTTAGATTGGAGAAAGGAGGGCGATAGACTCGAATTGCCTCAATAGGAACTTCCCCATCTGTTTCGGGGACGATTTCGAGGGTGTGTTTGGAGTTGCTCAAATTCTGAGCCAATGTTGTAGAATACTCGCGGCTTGAATCTGTAATTTGTGGAGGAACGTATGAATCAACAAACATTGGTCGCACCTGCCAGGAAATCTCAAAGCCTTTAGGCGTCGGTTTTTTAGAGTGTTCATAGGCATTTTGCAGCCACCAGTTTCTCGGTTCAATCACGACGCGCCCAGAGTTTGAGACAAACATTTCGTCGTTTGTACCGCTGCCGTCGTAACCTGTTTTAGAACCTACAACGTCAAATTTAAACTTGCTAGCGTCGCTGTTAATCTCAGTAATTATGGCTTTCCAATCTTCGACGATTAGGGGTTTTTGACTTGATATTTGGATGATTGCCGGCCAACCGACGCCAAGACTAACGCTGGGTCTGGTGATGCTGTAAAGTTCAGGAAATTCTGAGGGTTTTTTGCCGTCGATCGCAATTCTAGCAGAAATTGCCTTGCCGTTGAAGGTTTTATCGGCGATCGCATCTATTCTATTTCCTTCAAATTCTAAAACCAACTTGCCATCTTGCCATTTAACATCCCTGCCAACTGTATAGGTTTTCACTAAATCCTGCGGCGGTTGAGGAGAATTTGGCTTGTATCGCAGGTACGGTTTTATGAGAGCAGCTAGGAGAAACTTTCCCCAATCGTTGAGGTGAATGTTGTCCCTCAATAGCTGTTGTGGCTGCAAGCGATTGTCTTTCAAATACCTGCGCCAAGGTTCGCGAATTTCGGCGATTTCGCAGCCGTATTTATCGGCCAACTCCGGCAGCCATTGAGTAGAATGAGTATTGTGCCATTCGTATCTGCTGACTGAATTTGGATCGTCGCTGTTGCCTGTCGGCATCCAGTCGATGTGGTCGGAATGCAAGAGTATTTCGCTAGCAGTGCGGCTGCGGACATTGGCAATTAGGGCTTCGTAATCTTCACCGCCTCCGTAGACGTGAAAAATTAGCAAGTCTGGATAAAAAGGATACAAATCGTGTTCGCTGGGACGGATTAAAATCGGTGCTGCAAATCCTCCGAGCGCCCGATTTTCCACAATCAAATCTGCATTGGGAAATCGCTGTCTCAAATCCTTCACTACATCTTTCCACCAATCTTGTTCTGTGATGGATTGACCGTAGAATAGAATACGCACTTGGCGGCGGTTTGTTGGAGTGCTAGCCGCAAGTAGCCCCATCGTCCTTTGAATCTTCGCTCCAAAAGTAGCACTATTTTCAATAGGAGCGGGTGGGGGGAATGGCGTATCGGCAGCTATTTTTTTGATGAGCGGAACTAACAGAAAGCTCAGACACAAAAAAAGCAGCCACAAGTAGCGATAAATCTTGGATTTTCTGCTATTTCTTTGGTGTTTTGCCATTGTTTTATTTTTCCCTGTCCGTTTCACTTCGCTCAATGCGACTGTGGGATGAATGCTACGCCTCTAATCAGTAGCTGTAGCGTGCTTAGGGGCCCACCTCACGAGTAGCTGTAGTGTAGGCTGTATGGAAATATATTACCAAATTGAGCGCGACAAAAAGTGATATAATGCCAGCTAATTAATTGCACTCCGATCGATCGCACGTCAAATGGATTACAAAACAGCCCGCAGTTTTCTGATCGACCAAGGAACCGCCCTGGAAACCAAGAAAAATCCCGACGCCTTCCTGATGCGTCTCAAACAAGGTCAACCGCCCGTACCCGGACAGGTGACATCGATTTTATTAGCTTTAAAAATATTGTTTGAAGGGCTGCAAGAATCTCCAATGCTCGATCGACAATTGATCTCGGCACTGCATTTACTGTCAGTAGAAGGTTTGCAGCAATTTGAATCGGGACTCCGCAGAGGAGTTTCTTGGCCGCCGCTGCTGAAGGAAGACTTAAATCGAATTGCGATCGCAGTCAAGAATATCTTTTCCGGCGTCTGGCAATAATTAGCTCGGCTACCACCGATCCCGATACCCACCGCCAGTAAACTCAATTTTTTTTCTACATTTTTTTCTACAATTATTTGTAAAATTTTATGTTAATCTTGCTACATTTACCCTCGAATTGTGGCATCTTAATATAAGAATCAGTTCTCACAAACACTTGGAGAGACTCCCATGAACGCCGAAGAAAAAGCTAGACAACTAATTGCACGAGAAAGGCAGCATAGCGAACACTTGCACGAATCTATGCTCAACCGTTCCTCCCACGAGCTAGAAACACATGGGGAGGGAATTGCTGAAGAAAAAGCCAGAGAATTAATGGCTCAAGAACGGCAGCACAGCGAACACCTGCACGACTCTATGTTAAGCCGTTCTTCCCAAGAGGTAGAGGGATCGATCGCACCCGATGACACTGACAAATAAATTTTGTTAACACAAGACTTACGGACAGATACCAAGAAACCTGGTTTTTATACCATTTTTCATACCATAACAAAGGGCTGTAAAAATGTTTTTGTGTAAACAACCAGGTTTCTGAGTCCTGCAATAGTTCAGCACAGCAAAACTCTACTCAAATCGAGGATAATTTTAGGTGCAATCAAAACAGCCATTGGTCGGTTGGCAGCCGCTATCACAAACATCAAAGCGCCATATATAGCAATAGAAAATGCCAAGTTCTACTGCTCGCGAAAGCTTTCGAGGGATGCCAAAAGAGCTGGCAGCCCCGCTAGCGTGGCCGACACCAGAGCCTCATCTTTGTAAACTCGCGCTCGCAGAATAGGGGTACTTTTAGACGCAGAGGTGAAAGAGCCTCGCCGTTGGGAATTTCCGGTTTCTCGCGTCACGCAAAACATAGCAGTATCCTCGCAGTATTGTCAATTAATCCCTAAATATGCGCCCGTAAAATTTCTCACGGCTTGCTGTATGTTTCTATTATTACTCAGATAAATAACCGAGAGGAAACCCTGAAATAATTATTCACGATTGCTAGGGATCAACTTAAACTGCTTAACGGCTTTTATTAATTTGTTACAGGGCGGGTTGGTTTCAGCCGATCGCCCATAGCGACTCAGACACCAGCAACCCAAATCACCGATTTCACAGGAGGAACGCGGATCAATGATGCTAACTCTTAGTGCAGCAACAGTTATAAGTCAAATCAAGCCGACTGTCGAAAGCTTGCGCGACGGAGACTACCGCTACCGAGACTCCTTTGTGCTCGATCGACCTTTCAGAGAAATCCAATTTCGCAAACAAGACAGATACATCACCGGCAGCGATTCAGACAAACGCACGGGCAAAAGTTACTGCTTCCGGGGCATCCCCCAGCACAACAACATTATTAACATCACGGTAGCGATCGAAATTTCCCCAAAAACAGCACAGCAAACCGAGTGGAAATTAGCACCGGGAAACCCCATTAATTTCGACAAGCTTTATCCGCTGCAAGCAGGGCCGGGATTAGAATTGTACAAATGTTTGACAGCCTTTTTACCAAACTTGAAGGATTAGTTATTCGTTATTTATTAGTGGGTATTTCTTAATCCCTTTGGTTGGTTAATAACCAATAACATTCGTTAACAGTCAACAGTCAACAGTCAACAGTCAACCCTCAACAGCCAACATTTAACTCCCTAAGAACCAGAATTTTCCAATTCTTCCCGCAGCATTTCCCGGTAGACTTTCGGCAAACGAGAACTCATAGAATTGTTCTCAATTCCATATCCCAAACTCGTCCAAGTTCCCGAAAGCATCCGCAACACGTCAGTTAATCTTTCCTGCCGCAACATCTCAGGAATATCAGCATTCCAAAACTTGCGATCGCTCAACCAAGCATAAACCACAGCATCCTGATCTTCTGGTTCAAAACTGTAATCTTCCCAGAATAAAAAATTAGCACGACGCGCCTGATAGCGCTTAGCCTTCTCCTTCCAAGTCGAAGTCAGAAATTGATACCTGCCCGCTGCCGTAGTACACTTGCCCCGATTCGGGCCATTAACAATCCTCACACACCAGTCAGGATGGCGGCTCAAATCTAATATGTATTTGCCACCGTAAACAACGTGATAAGGCCGAGAAACATTCGACTCGCTAGCAGAAATAGTACGCATCAGGGCTCGAATGTAAGGATCGCCCGTTTTAATAGCCAGCGGCGGGAATTTTCCCCGCCCGCTTACCGACTGCGATAACTGCTGATTTCCCCGCAAATTAGCAACCAAAAAAACACCGCCGCCAATCACAGCGCCGATTAAAAGTAGAAATCCCAGGATTTGAATTTCCGATCGCCTCAGCAAACCTTTTTTTCGACGGCTTAATTTCTCAGCTTCTAGCAAAGTCATTTCCATTTCCGCAAATTCGGCTAATTTTCGAGCCGCCCGCATCCGGCGCACCCGAAAATCGTATTGATATAGGGGCGCGGCTACCAGCGTTAGACTCGATAAAACCCCCGCCAATTTAATCAGCCAGAAATCTAATTCACCGGCTACGGCAACATTTGTCAGAGTAGATATTCCTGTTAGTAACTGAGCAGGATCGATCGCTCGCGCGGGCCAATAAAAAATCGCAAGTTGCACCAACAGCGACAGATTAAAGGCAAAAAAAATCACTACAACAGCATTCAAGCCTTCTCGCAAGTGCGATCGAATACCCGTATGCCGGCGCTTGAACTTGCGCGCAACGCGAAAGCGCCCCGGCAGCATAATTAGTAAGGGATTTAAGATTTTGACTGCTAAAAAGTGACAAACAAAAAACACAGGCAACTGAATCAGCCAAGCCGCCAGCAGTAGAGTCAGAAAGCCGATATCGTCGCTGACAAAAGGAATGCCCCTGCGAAGGACAAAACTAAAACTCTGAGCGAGAGCAAATGCCCTTAACCACGAAATCGGATAGGGGAACCAAGCTGGCCACTTGAGAGTTTTCATGCTGAGAAAACGAAAGTTTAAGGGCGAATAGTAAAACTATTAAGATTTTGCCAGATTTGGCGATCGGAAAACTGGCAATTCCCCTGCGGTTTGTACTGATGGGACTTGCGCGCTGATGCCCAGAAACCGGGTTTTTTAACCAAAAACTTGCCTAAAACCCTCAATCTCGGTAAAAAAACCCGGTTTCTTTGTTCGCTACCTGGGACTAAAGAAACCGGGTTTTTTACCTTTGCTGCTGGCTGCAACGGCTATTTTCGTGAAAAAACCCGGTTTCTGGGCACCCAAGCGATGCTAATTCAATCAAATCACACTGGCAAACAACTCCTCAAAACTCTTTTGCGGAGCCTCCGGCTTAGCCACAATTTCCACAACCTTGTTGCGAGAAGTCGGCTGAAACAGCGCCTCCACGCACACTTGGGCTACCTTGGTGCGGGGAATGCTGCTCTCAAACATTTTGTCCGCACCAGTCATGACGATCGCATCTGAATTATCCTCATTTTTGAGACCGCCCGGACGGACGATCGTATAAGTTAGGCCGCTTTTTTGCAAATACTCCTCGGCTTGCTTCTTCCAAACCAGAATCAGCCAGAACAAATTCAGCGGGTGAAAAAACTGAGAGACGCACAGAGAAGTCACGAGCACAAAATGCTCAATGCCCTTAGCCTTAGCTGCATCCACCAAATTTTGAGTACCTTCAAAATCCACCTTGTAAGGGGCTGTGGGGTCAAAACCAGGGGCCGCCCCTGTCGCGCACAGCAATACCGTACTATCGCCGATGGCATCGCGCAGGGAAGTCGCATTTAATACATCCCCTGTCACTAACTCAGCCTCCGGTGGTAAAATTTGTCTAGCTGTGTCTAGATTTCGGACTAAAGCGCGCACGGGAATACCTCGCTTGACTAATTCTGCGACGATTCGGCGACCAGTCTGACCTGTGGCTCCTGCTACAAATGCTTTCATAAGTCGAGTTATGCTGAACTAGGGTAAGTTTTGTTACTATCAATTTCTCAATTGTAGGGAGGAAACTTCCTTAACACATCCCCAACCAGATTGATTGGCGTGTATAACAGGAGAGCATAATATGAAGCACGATTCCGCTGAATATCAAACTGTTGAAGCTTCTGACGAAAATTACTACCCAGATGCGAGTGTCCAACAGCCCGAAAGTGGAAGCGCGGAGGCACCAGAGGAAGTTGAGCCGATTTGGTTTCACACGCATTTTGAAGACAGCATGGAGATGTACGCCGATGCGGAGACGGTGGGAAACCATTTGAACAACCACAAGAGTTGGTTTTGCCACTGCGCTTCGCCGATGAAGGCCCAGCCGATCGGCGAAAACGGCTATGATTTATTAATCGGGCGTTTTGGGGCTTTCGGCTACCGTGTTGAAGCAAGAATTGGTTTAGAGTTGCTGCCGCCTGACGCTGAAGGGTGCTATTTGATTAAGACAATCCCGGTTCCCGATTATACATCCCCTGGGTATGAAGTGGATTTTCGATCGGCAATGAAGCTAGTGGAGATACCGTCTCAGGAGTTTGCCGCCGATTGGCCGAGCTCGGAACGTGCTAAGCTGCCGCCTGCGATTACCATTACTACTTGGAAGCTGGATTTGGCTGTGGGGGTTTGCTTTCCCAAGTTTATTCGATCGATGTCTCAACCTTTAATAGAAAAAACCGGCGATGCGCTTTTGGAAAAAATCATCAAACAAGTTAACCGGCGCTTGACTTATAAAACTCAGGTTGTTTTTCACGAAAGTTTGGGCATTCCTTTTCCGAAAAATCCTAAGAAACATTAACGAGACTTGCGCCCTAAGCTGTTGTGCATTTAAATTGAGAGGTTGCACCATTCTCAAAAACAGGCTGTCGGGCCTGTTCCACAAAAGATAAATTTTCTTCTTGTGGAACAGGCCGGAAAGCCTGTTGCTGAAAAGGCTAATTGACAAGGGTGCAAGATGTGAGTTTAAATTGTATGTTATATCAAATCCGGTAGCATCGGAATTATTCATCTCTGTATTCTCTCCCTCTGCGTTCTCTGCGCCCTCTGCGGTTAAATCATTCCGATACAACCGGAAACGATATTAAGTGCGGGAGTTCCTGCCCAAACCCCTACTCCCCATAAGAGTAAAGATTTATTTTACTCTGCAATTTAAATGCGGATTAGCTTAACTCACATTTGTAGGGTGTGCACTGCACACCTTACTCAGAAGTGCGATCGTCATAACTCATACCATTTTAGATTTTAGACTTCGGCGTGAGCGCTCAGTCGCACAATTTTAGATTAAATTATTGGGAATAACTGATTGTGTATGGGTTGGGTTCACGAGCATACATTGGCTTTTTTGAAACTGATATCACTGTCTCCGGGTGATCCGTGCGCGCCTTATGCCTATGTTTTTGAATCCAACACTTGCTTGAGCAGTTAATCCAAATAACCAAGTTATTGCTAATAAAATTTAAGGGTAAGGTCATGATTGCATTTGGCATATAGCAGTCCTTGCAGGAGTCGTAAAATTTTTCCCCACCCGAACCCGCTGGGAGTCCGTAGGAAATTCACAAATTATTTAGGATTGCTATATGCTGATTTCTTATCACGGGAATTAGTTTTTATTATGGGTCAATTTAGCACAGGGTTGGACACAATAGTTTCAAGTCAGATGCCATCAACTTCGACAGCATTGTTATTAAAAAATTCTGCTTCTGTCATAATGCTTTCCCTCCTTATTGCCTCATGATTAAGCAATGTAGCCGACGCAGTTCAAAGCGGGTTCCGATCGCCCTCCGAAACTAGCAAGTGTCTCAGATCACAAGGCAGATCGATCGCCCTCACTGCCCAAAAACGTAAAATTATGTAACATTAAGTAAAGAGTTATCAAAGAACTCTTGCCATATCCGTAGAAAGTTATGACAACAAAACTAAGAGCTACACACACAGAGAAAATGGAGAGAGACTTGCACCAGTTGAGGGCAGACCAAGAACTGATTCTCAATCAAGTAGACAATGCGATCGCTCTGTTCGACTCGTCTGACTGCTTAGTTTTGTTTAACAAAAAATTGGCCGGAATCTGGCAACTGTCCCCAGAATGGCTGGAAACAAAGCCGAAGTGCCACTTGCTGTTTGCGGAAATTGTCGATCGGGGTTACTTGTCTGTTCAGCAGTGGCAAGAGTTTCAGCAAGCACTCGAAAAATCTCAGGATGAAAGTTTATCATTTTATTTCGAGCAATCCAATGGGGTTTGTTTGGAGGTGTGCGCCACGATTACCAACAGCGGCGGACGGCTGTTTACCTTTAGAGACGTTACGGTATACCGAAACTCCCAAGCTAGCTTGAACGCAGAAGTAAGGCGTCTGAGCTTTCTTTTAGGTTTAACCGAACGCCTGCAAAAATCTGACAGTTTGCAAGAAATAGGTCAGTTTGCCCTCACCTATTTAGTAGAGGCAATGAATGCAGCTTTCGGAGATGTCAAGGTGATTAACGGCAAGGGAAACGATCGCCAAGCGTCGGGGATTTGCAACCAAGTTTCTAGTCAATTTTTGGCTACTTACGGGGAACCCGTAGTCGCAGGAATGCAAGAATTGCTCGATCAAGGCATTCCCTACGGCATCGGTTTGCTGTGGGAAGTGGTGAAAACTGGTAAACCTGTGTTTGTCGAGGATTATGGCAAACATCCCAATGCCGTGCCGGAATTTCGGCATCCGGGAATCGGACAACTGGGCATTTTTCCGATCGCAGCTACCAACGGCACAATCATTGGAGTGCTGACGCTGGAGTCCCGCAACATCAAAAAACTGCAAGCCGCCGTCCACCAAGAAGTGCTGGAGGCTGCTTGCCGGACTCTGGGGGCGGCGATCGAGCGGGCTCAGACACAAGAGAACCTGCGCCAAGTTAACGAAGAATTAGAGTATTCTTCTCAGTTGAAATCCGAGTTTTTAGCCTCAATGTCCCACGAATTGCGGACGCCTCTCAACAGCATTCTCGGCTTTTCTGACTTGCTGCTGCGGCAAACGGCCGGACAGTTGAGCGATCGACAAATCAACTATGTAGACCTGATCGAAAAAAGCGGCCAGCACTTGTTGCAGCTAATCAACGATATTCTCGATCTTTCTAAAATTGAAGCCGGGAAAGTAGAACTAAACTTACAGCCTGTTCGCGTTCAAGAACTCGCGACAGACTGTCTGAAAATGATGCAGCCGCGGGCAGACAAAAAGCGAATCGGTTTGTCTTTAGAACTCGACAACCGTATTACTAAAGTTTGGCTCGACGAACGGCGAGTGCGACAAATTGTGATTAATTTACTTTCCAATGCCATCAAATTTACCCCCGAACAGGGACAAGTTAAACTCAGCGGGCGTCTGGCCTATGGCAGCGAAATAGACGGCGACTACCGACCGGATTGTTCTCCTATAAATGCCAGCACTCCTTATTTTTGTTTTGAGGTGAAAGACTCCGGCATCGGCATTCCTCAAGACCGCTGGCACTTGCTATTTCGACCTTTTCAACAGGTGGATTCTTCCCTGACTCGGCGCCACGAAGGTACAGGTTTGGGTTTGGCTTTGACTAAGCGATTGGCAGAATTGCACGGGGGAACTGTTTCTTTTCAATCTGTTTGCGATCGGGGAAGTCTTTTCCGCGTTTGGCTGCCTTTGACGGAGATGCGTCAACAGTTGGGAAACTTTGCTTCTTGTGCTTTGGATACCAAGTTAGTTCCTGCTTCTGCGATTGCTTTACCAATTGCCAGGAAGCGGATTTTGGTTGTCGAAGACCAGCCTTTTAACCAAATGTTAATTTCTGAGGTGATGGAATTGGAGGGGTACGGGGTAGAGATACTCGCCGATGGGAAGGCGATGGCCGATCGTATTCTCGCCGCCTCTGGTTCCCCGGAGTTGCTGCCGGATTTGATTTTGATGGACATTCAGTTGCCGGATGTTGACGGCTTTGAGTTGATGCGCCGAGTTAAAGCAGATCCTGTCTGGGATTCGGTACCGATGATTGCGGTGACGGCGATGGCGATGCCCGGTGACAGCGATCGATGTTTGGAAGCTGGCGCTTCTGCTTATTTGAGCAAGCCACTGGATTTGAATTTGGCGATCGCTACTGTCCGTTCTTTTCTCGGCTAACAATAATTATTTGCAGTTCCAGCACTGCAATTTATGATAATTGATCACAACAAAGGTTAAACTCAAGAGTAGATAAATATCTATATGACTTGCCCGCACTTGCCTCCGAAAGCCTGTTCCTACGAAAAAATATCGAGTTTAGTAAGGAGAAATATACCAATCAACCAGTTTTCGAGCTTCCTCACGCGCAACTTCCGAGCTAAATTCGATATATTATATCATATTCCATGTCAAACAAGTCGCCCTGCATCATGTTGGTTGATGACGAGCCAGCTAATCTGACTTTACTGGAAGAGTTATTGCACCTGAAAGGATACGCTACAGTATCAGCGCTATCTGGCCATGAAGCGCTCTCGCTTGCCCGCGCCTCTCGACCCGATTTAATTTTACTAGATATTATGATGCCGGAGATGGACGGTTTTGATGTGTGCGAGATCCTGCGGAAGGATACGGCATTGCAAACTGTACCGGTGATTTTTTTAACTGCCCTCAATGACGATATGTCTCGCATCAAAGGGTTAGAAATGATGGCCGATGATTATTTGACAAAGCCTTTTAACAGTCGTTTGTTGCTGGCAAAAGTTGAAAATATTTTGCAGTTGAGTCAAATGCGATCGCAAGCTGTATCTTCCCAATTCAACCAGCAGGTAAAAGAGCAAAGCAAACGCCAAATCGCCGCAGCTTGGGAAGCCAACGAATATCTTTCAGAAAAATTTCAGCTATTTGTGCCAGAGCAAATTCTGGAGCGAATTGCGCCACAAGGAATAGAATCTATTCAGTTGGGCAATGCCACAGAAGAAGAGCTGACTGTTTTATTTTGTGACATTCGCGGGTTTACTGCGATCGCCGAATCTCAACAAGCTCGCGAGACTTTTGAATGGTTGAACGCTTTTTTTACTAAAATGAACGACTGCATAACGTCTCACGGCGGGTTTATTGACAAATACCTAGGCGATGCAATCATGGCAGTATTTGACCAGCCAAATTCTCACGCGATGAATGCGATCGAAGCCGCAGTAGCAATGCAAGAAACTTTGCAAGAATTTAATGCCAGTCGCCACCAATACAATTTAGAATCTCCCGTCAATATTGGTACGGGAATTAACACAGGTATCGGCATGATCGGCACTTTAGGTTCCGATCGCCGCATGGACTCTACAGTCATCGGCGATGTGGTAAATACAGCTTCTCGGTTAGAAAATTTAACTAAAATATACGGCTGCCAAATTATTGTTAGCGAAAATGCCATTGTTCATGCGAGAGAATTTCTAAATGGCATAAGTCTCAACTCAAACTCAAAAGAAAGTCTATTATTAAAGTGCGACTTAGAAGTGGAAACACAGGAGAGTATTATTTCTACTTCTGGGGCGACTGCTGCTGACAGCCATTTGCCCAGCAACAATTATTACTATCGCTGGATCGATCGAGTAACCCCGCGCGGCAAGCAGGAAGCTATTGAAATCTACGAAATCTGGAGCGCTTCCTGTCCCGACTCTGAGGCAAAGCAGCTTACCCAGGGCTTATTTGACAAAGGAATTCAAGGATGGCAATCCGAAAGATTTGTCGCCGCCTTGGGATATTTTCAGCAACTCATCGAACAAAATCCTGCTGATACAGTCGTCCGTTTTTATATCACCCGCTGCCAGGAAAAACTAGGTTTTATACCTGTAAGTAACCGCTCAGAAATCAACTAAATAGAACCAGTTCGTACTGAGGATTTCAGTCCTCTTTTTTACCGCAAATAAGGACTAAAGTCCTGGCTACCAACCTATACCAATTCTGAAAAGTAGGCTAGCATCTGTAGGGGCACGGCAATGCCGTGTCCGGCGCCGGGAGTAGGACACGACATTGCCGTTTAGTATCAACTTAACGTACAACTAATAGTCCGGCAGGGGTTGAAACAAGAACCTCAAAGCTAAAGTCCTCTTGCATAGGACTAATGAGTTCTTCAGTCCTCTTTGAGAGGACTTTAGCTATAAGCCCCGTGGAATTCATTCCCTGGCGAACTGACGGGCGGACGGAAGGACTGGGCGGACTGACAGCTTAAGTGGACGCCAATGGGCAATGCCGTTTCCCTACTTATCTACGAACCAATCAAAGCACTCTAATTTTAGACCATCAAACAGTCGTCAAAACTTGCTCTCTCAACTTCCCGATCAACTCATTCACCCCCCCCGCATTCAAACGGTAACTCAGAGGATGACCGATTAAATAAGCCGAACTTTCAAACAAAACATCAATTTCCACCAAACCATTTTCCCGCAAAGTTTTGCCAGTCGAAACCAAATCCACAATGGCCTCCGACATACCCGTAATCGGCCCCAATTCCACAGAACCGTAAAGCGGCACAATTTCCACCGGCAAATTCAAATTGTGAAAATATTCTCTTGCACAGTGTACGAACTTAGAAGCAACTCTACCGTGAGGAGGCAAATCCACAGTTCGTCGATAAGAACTAGATTCCTTCACCGCCACCGACAGCCGACACTTGCCAAATTTTAAATCAATTAAATTGGCAACTTTCGGCTTTTTTTCCCGCAAAACATCATAGCCAGCAATCCCCAAATCCGCTTGACCGTATTCCACATAAACCGGCACGTCGTGCGTCCTTACTAGCAAAGCTTTGGCAGTGCCGGTCGGGTCATAAATTTGAAGTTGTCGGTTGGAGGAATCGAGAAAAGCACTGAAGTCTAATCCAACCGATTTAAACAGCCGAATGCTATCTCCTAACAATCCGCCTTTTGGAAGTGCAACAGTAATCATGTCAATTTTTAGAGTGTAAATTTCTAAATTTTAGAAGGGGGCGAGCGCGGCCTAAGCAGGAACAGCTTTTACCAAACTCAGAATAACACATAGAGTTCATAGCGAGAAATAAATTTCGGGTATTGCTAGATCATTTGTTTGGGTATATATTATATTTAGTAAGTTTTTATTTCGTCACGTTTTTCAAGGGCGGTCGGTATGGAAAACAATCAAGAATTTGACGGAAATTTTCACAGTGTAGACCCGGATTCCCTGAAAAAAATTACAGTAGATGAAATCCTCTCATACCAATTTTTTATGAGCCTGCATAGAATCCGATCCCCCCTAGCCAAGAGGGCGGGCACTCTTGGCGCCGCCCCTACTAAGGGGGGGACAAGATTCCGCTCAAAGTCAACCCCTACTCCCCAACAACCTGGGGGATTTAGGGGGATCGAGATATGTGCAACTTCACATTAAATTGGTATCAGGCGGTGGTGTAGAGAGGGAGCTAGTCCCTAGGTAGCGAATAAATAGACAAAATGATACACTTATAGACAAATATGCGGTGTACCATTGTGTTTAAGCTCGCGCGTTTTCGCAAAAAAGCTGGGATTGTCAGTAAAAACACTCCAACGTTGGGACGTTTCAGGGAAGTTGCAAGCCTTGCGCACCCTGTCAGGTCATCGGTTCTACACCGAAGATGATCTCTTGATAGCCAACGGATTGAAGCCCATAGAAGCCAACCGAAAAACGGTCGTTTACCGCCCTTGTTTCATCCAGCGGGCAAAAGCCGGAACTCAAAAATCAGATGCTGGCAATGGAAGCTTTCTGCCCTTGTCGAGGATTAACAGTTGATGATTGGGTGTCAGAAATTGGGGGCGGACTAAATTTTAAAAGGAAAAAGTTTCTAGCAATCATGCTGTCAATGCTCAAAGGTGAAATATCAATAATTGTAATTGCACACAAAGACAGAATGTGTCGCTTTGCTTTTGAATTCATCCAAGAGCTTGCCACGTCGGTTGGATGCGAAATTGTAGTCGCCAATCAATTATCGTTGTCCCCCCAGCATGAATTAGTAGAAGATTTGATGGCGATAATCCACTGCTTCTCTTGCCGTCTATACGGTCTACGAAATTACTCCAAAGAGCTCAAAGAAAACCTAAAAGATGCTATTGACAAGCCCGTACAAGACCTGGCAAAATTGAGCAATCAAGAAATACAGTGTTGAGGTCGAACAATGCTTTTATCCATCAAAACAAAGTTAAAGTTAAACAAGAGCCAAGCAACAGTTATGAGTAAACACGCTGGAATAGCAAGGTTTACTTATAATTGGGGCTTGGCTACTTGGAGTAATCTTTATCAAGATGGACTGAAGCCAAATAAATACCTCCTCAAGAAATTCTTTAACAACCACGTAAAACCTGAGTTTACGTGGATTAAAGAGGCAGGTATTTGCCAAAAAATTACCCAATATGCGTTTGATAACCTTGGGGATTCTTTCTCTAGATTCTTCTCAAAAAAAGGTGGCTATCCCAAATTCAAGAAGAAGGGGCATCACGATTCTTTCACTATTGATGCGAGTGGCAAGCCTATCCCTGTGGGCGGTACATCTATAAAGTTGCCGACAATCGGCTGGGTAAAAACTCACGAGGGATTGCCTCACACAACTTGCAAGTCAATTACCATTTCGCGCACTGCCGATAGTTGGTTTATCGCATTTGCCTACGAACAAGAGCATGAACCTACAATCAAAAGTCATGATGTTGTAGGAGTTGATTTGGGAGTCAAAGAGTTAGCTACACTTTCAACTGGCGTAGTATTTCCTCACCCAAAGCACTACAAAGCACATCTCGCAAAACTCAAGAGGTTGTCAAAAGTTCTTGCCAGAAAAGTCAAAGGCTCTGAGAATAGATATAAAGCCAAAATTCAATTAGCAAAACATCACGCTAAGGTAGCAAATCTTAGAAAAAATACTCTGCATCAAATCACTACTTACTTATGCAAAAACCACGCAAAAATAGTAGTAGAAAATTTGAACGTTTCCGGGATGTTGGCCAATCATAAACTAGCTCAAGTAATAGCTGATTGTGGATTCCATGAATTCAAACGCCAGTTAGAGTACAAGGCTAAAAAGTTTGGTTGTGAAATAATCGTTGCTGACCGATGGTTCCCGTCGAGCAAGACCTGTTCAAACTGTGGACACATCCAAGATATGCCACTCAAAGAAAGGACTTATAACTGCGGAAGTTGTGGTCATTCGATGGACAGAGATTTAAACGCAGCAATTATGTTATCGCGGTTGGCTAAACCGTGAAAGCTTACTGAGGGATAACCGCTCCCATGCTCCCGATGAAGTAAGAAGCAAATGTCTAGACTTGTCTAGTATTTGTGTAGCAGGAAATGGACTATACAGTAGCTGTACCTAGCGCTAACCAGGCTAGGGTTCCCAGGGACAGAGGCTTCTCATCTCATGTGGAATCAAGCGTGTTCGATCGCGCCCCCCGATCGAAGTTTGCAGAAAAACGCGGAACCCTGGGAGGCTGTTAATGTAAAATGCTTGCAGAGGCTGGTGCAGACAACGCGGCGATCCTCTTCGTTGGCGTAGCCCCCGTAGGGGCGGGCTTCGCTAACGCGCGATAGCCATTGTGTGTCACGCTTTTGTGTATTCAATCAACTCTAAAACTTAAACTTTAACGGGCGATCGCCAATAGCTGACAGCTAAACTATGACCGAATTGACACTTGTTATTGGCAACAAAAATTATTCCTCTTGGTCGCTGCGTCCTTGGCTGGCGATGAAACAAGCGGGACTTGAATTTGCCGAGGTGAGAATCCCCTTAGACTGGCCTACAACCCATGAGGAAATTCGGCGCTATTCTCCATCGGGAAAAGTACCAGTTTTAATCGACGGCGACCTGAAAGTGTGGGAATCTTTAGCAATTTGCGAATACGTTGCAGAACGCTTTGCTAATGATTTGTGGCCGGCCGATGTAGCGGAACGGGCGATCGCCCGTTCCATCTGTGCGGAAATGCACGCAGGGTTCCTAAATTTGCGCGCAAATATGCCGATGGACTGCCGCAACCGCTATCCGGGAGAAGGAAGGACTCCCGGTGTAGAAGCAGAGATCGATCGCATCTTTGCCATTTGGCGCGAATGCCGGCCAAAATTCGGCACAGGCGGCGATATGCTGTTCGGGAAATTCACAATTGTTGACGCTATGTTTGCCCCAGTAGTGATGCGTTTTATCACCTACGGAGTCAAATTAGATTCAGTAGCAAAAGCTTATGCGGATGCGATTTTGGCCTTGCCTGCCATCCAGGAATGGGTAGCAGCAGCTTGCAGCGAATCGGAAAGTATTGCCCACTTGAAAAATTAGCAAAAATCAGTTTACTTAACTTAAAATATCAAATTTTAAGTCTCAAATATGAAATCAGGATGCGGATTCTTTTAGTTGATGATGAAGTTGAGTTGACTGACCCTTTGAGTCGAGTTTTAAGCCGCGAAGGTTATACAGTTGATGTGGCATTTGACGGAGCAAGTGGCAGCAATTTAGCCATGCAGGGCAATTACGATTTACTAATTTTGGATTGGATGCTGCCGAGACAAACCGGACTCGCAATTTGCCAGAAGTTGCGATCGCAAGGACGGAATACGCCAGTGCTATTTCTCACCGCCAAAGATACCGTAGACGATCGCGTACAAGGACTCGACGCGGGTGCAGACGACTATTTAGTCAAACCTTTTGAACTGCGAGAACTGCTAGCCAGAGTCCGCGCATTACTGCGGCGGCCTCCTACTTTTGATGCCGAGGTTGCTGTCGGGCGGCTGCAAGTTGCAGATTTACAGCTAGACTACGACAATCAATTAGCTTATCGGGGCGATCGTACAATTGACTTATCAGAAAAAGAATGTCAGTTATTAGAATACTTAATGCGCCATACCGGTCAATTGCTAACACACGAACAAATCCACCAGTATTTGTGGAGTGAAGCAGAAAAACCCAGCAGCAATGTATTAGCCGCTCAAATTCGCCTGCTGCGCCGCAAAATAGAAGCCCCAGGCGAATCGGTGCTAATTCACACAGTTTACGGCAGAGGCTATCGCTTTGGAGAAGCAAATTAAAAATAATATAAATTGTACAACAATCATTTTTACTTCTTCCCTCTTCTTTCTTCCTTCTTCCCTCTTCCTTCTTCCTTCTTCCGACGGACATCCGTTACATCCGTTACATCCGTTACATAATCCGTTGCCGAACTTCCATCTTCCTGACATCCGTTACATCCGTTACATCCGTTACATAATCCGTTGCCGAACTTCCTTTTTCCTTCGGCTATATTATCTATTATCGGGAAAGCGTACACCCTAAACCAGCCTTTACGTCTCTTGACAAACCAAAGTAATTACTGTCACCTCCGGCGGACAAAATAGCCTTCCCGGCGCATAAGTCCCCAAACCGCGATTCACGTACAGCAAATTACTCCCCACCTGATGCAAACCGCTAGCCCATTCCCAGTGAGTAACTACTCGATCCCAAGCCGACAGAAAAGGAATGAACTTTCGGATTCGTTTAGGAATAAAATAGCCAATTTTTCTGACCCAAGCGTACAAAGGGCCGATACCGGGAATAACGATTTGACCGCCGTGAGTGTGTCCAGAGAACTGCAAATCAATTCGCCAATTTTGCAGCTTTTCAGCAGTATCAGGATTGTGAGACAAGACAATGCGAGGAATCGCGGGATTTATGGATGCCATTACAGGTTTAGGCGCAAAATCCCCCGACCAAAAATCAGCCAGCCCAACTAAAGCCAATTCAGACCCCAAAGGATAGATTGCTTCGTTGTACAAAACCCGAATTCCGACGCTATTTAAAGCATTAGCAACCTCTGTTTTTGCCCCCGGTAAATAGTGGTCGTGATTGCCCAAAACCGCGTAAATTCCCACTCGACTTTGCAAGTTTTTCAATCGCTGCACTAAGCCGTAAATAGGTGCGGGATCGTAGCTAATAAAGTCACCAGTTAAAAAAATCATGTCGGGTTCAGCTTCGTTGGCCGCAGCAATCGCCTCTGCTAGCAACCATTCCGACAGCCGCACCCCGTCATAGTGAAAGTCCGTAAGCTGTACAATTTTAGTACCGGATAGATTTGCTGGAAGATTAGCGATCGGTATTGTTAAATACTCTATTCGCAGTTTCCCAGTTAATAACCTGTGCATAAATCTAAAGTTTATTGATGAGAGAGCGCCACCTCTAGCTTAGCAAATAAACAAGCAAGACTGCAAAACTAGATATTCTTCCCTTTTTCTTCTGTCATCTGACTAATGACTACAGTCCCGGACGCAAAAACTGGGATTACTCAAAAAAATTGAAACATAAATGCCCAATCTTTATTTAGGCTTTATTGCAAAATTGTTTGGGTCTTACGCGCCCAACTGCTACAGCATTTTTATAAAATCATGACTTGCGTAACAAGCTGTTTAAAACGCGATCGATCTTCTTCAGAGTGGCATTCCCCGCCTCGCATCTATATTCTTTTAGCAATTGTCTAAGCTAAGATTTGTGTCGCATCCCCATATAATCGGGCTAGCACGGGGGAATTGCCCCTACCAAACACTATCTTATGACTAATGATTTATTACTGAGTAGGTGGAAATAAACATGGCGTGGGGGAGGCAGGGTGTTGCATTAATCATCAACTGTGGCTAGTATATATTATTGCGTTACCCGCCCCTAAGATATTTTATTTTTTTGTCGCATCTGCCTACTTTTTAACTAATAACTTTTGACGACTGCCGCTTCTTCTCAATATATTGCTGGTGGTAATCCTCTGCCATATAAAATTCCCCAGCAGGTTTGATTTCGGTGGCAATATCTTTGTCGTATTTACCGGAAAGTTGTAATTTTTGTTTGGATGCGCGAGCGGCTTTTTCTTGTTCGGAATTGTGATAAAAAATCACCGACCTGTACTGTTCGCCTCTGTCGGGGCCTTGGCGATTGACTTGGGTAGGATCGTGACAGTTCCAGAATACATCTAGCAGTGCTTCGTAACTCACCTGCGATCGATCGTACTCTAGCAGCACGGCTTCAGCGTGACCGGTGACTCTGGCGCAAACGTCGAGGTAGCAGGGATTCGGCCAGTGGCCTCCTGTGTAGCCCGCAGCAGTCGAGACGACACCCGCAACCGCGCGAAACTTGTGTTCAACTCCCCAAAAACAACCGGCGGCAAATGTGGCTTTTTCCATCGTGTTACTCATCGTATTGGGTTCAAACTTGGCAATAAATTATCCTTGACATATTCCCATTAGTGTGCATTCCCAAACTAATCGCGGCTGTACGTAGTTTAGCAAATATTGTCGCGCTTTTTCCAAGGGCTCTAAGGGCGATCGACTAATTCCCCCTGCCAAAAATTGCTGCCAGTAACAGTGCTGTAAATAATCGATTAACCACAACTGAGATTCAGTATCTAAAGTTTTATCAATTTCCTTGGCCAATTCCAAAGCAGACCGCAGATTTTGAGGCAACTGCTTCACCTTTTGCAGCAAATCATCGGGTATTGATTGCAGTTGCTGCCAAATAGAAATCGCCTCCCCAGGACTGCCCTGAGCCATCCCCAGTACCTCGGAATGCTCCAAAATCTGTGCGAATCCAGCTTGCTGCAAAACTTGTGCCATTGCTTCGGGATTCAGCCGTGAAAACTGGACTTTTTGACAACGGGAAATCAAAGTTGGTAGCAAAAGTTCCACTGTCGGAGCAATTAAAACGAGGGCTGCTTTTCCCGGTTCTTCCAAAGTCTTCAACAAGCCGTTAGCGGCTCCCTCACCCATTGTTTCTGCCTGTTCCAAAACTACGACTGAACGCGCAGCTTCTAGCGGCGGTCTGCTGAGAAAATCACCGATTTCTCGAACTTGTTCTAAGCGAATTTGTGGTGGTGCTTTTCGCTTTAAACCGGCTTCCTCTGCTTCCTTTGGCGTAAGCCGTTTGCCTTGGTTCATGTAAGTTGGTTCTACCCAGAGTAAGTCTGGATGATTTCGCTGCCTCACGCGATTTTGCACGGAGGCTATTAGTCGGGTTTCGGGAATATTTGCTGAGAATAAAAGCTCGATGAAACACTGAGCTGCTAAACTTTTGCCGATGCCGTTAGAGCCGACAAATAAATAACCAGGAGCAATTCGGTTTCGCTCGACTGCTTGAGTTAGCAATTCTACTGCTCGCTCTTGTCCGATTAATGATGTAAAATAATTCATGTTTGCTTAGGAAGAAGGAAGTTCGGCAACGGATTCTGTAACGGATGTAACGGATGTAACGGATGTAACGGATATCAGGATGAAGGATGAAGGATGAAAATCTAGGGTGTCAGCAATTAATAACATCTTAAGCGTTGGGGGTGGTTGCTATAATACCAAAAGGTTATTGTGGTTTAATGGACTGCTAAATAATTGTTTTGAGTTAAGAAGGTTAAATTGTAAGTGGCCGGAGCCGGACAGGGCATTGCCGTGTCTCTACACATTATCTAGCGCTATTTTTCAGAATTGGTATTATTTAAATATCCCCAAGCTTCTAAACTGCGAGTTACAAGAGCTTGAATTTCCTGAGCGACTTCATATTCAGGGCGATCGGCATTTATCCGGACAATTCGAGATTTATTTTCCTCGGCTAAGTCCGCAAAACCTTGCTGCACAAGGCGGTGAAACTTCAAATCCGCTTGCTCGATCCGATCGCACCCTCCCCGAGCCCTTACCCTCGCCAAACCCTCCTCCACATTAATATCCAGCCACAAAGTCAGATCGCTTTCCAAGCCGCCGGTGGCAATTTCATTCAACTGCTTAATTAAATTTAAATTAAGACCGCGGCCGTAGCCCTGATAAGCAATCGTAGAGTCAGTAAAGCGATCGCATAAAACAATCGTTCCCTTAGATAACTGGGGTTTAAGAAAAGTTTCGACGTGTTGAGCGCGATCGGCCGCATACATGAGTAATTCTGCTCGGTCGGATACAGATTCGCCCCCATCTTGTTTCAGCAGCAAATGTCGCAGTCCCCTTCCCAGCTCAGTACCCCCCGGTTCGCGAGTAGCCACCAACGGGACTGTGAGAAAGCAACTTGCTTGCAGGAACTGTATCAGGCGCTGCATTTGCGTAGTTTTACCGGCACCTTCAACCCCCTCAAACACGATAAGTTTGCCCTTCATTGCCCTAACTTCCCATTTGAATAAAATAAATCCATATTGTTCTGTACATCGGTTCTAGGTTCGGTATGATAATAAAGTCTAAATGCCTCACGGCTGGAGTTTTCTATGGCTCGCTATACTGGTTTTTTTATCGTTGCCGTTCCGATCGACCGTCTACGTCAATCCCTGATTGAAATTTTAGAGTCATGCAATCTTGATATTATCTACAATACAGGAGATTCCGTCATGGCTCGCGAACTTCCTGGTCAAGTTTCGATCGCCAAACTTGTCACCGCAGAAGTCCTAATTGAGAAAAACACGGCCAGCGACTCAGAGGTTCGCATGAACTTCGTGATTAAAAACGAAGAACTGCCCCTGCAAACCAACAACCACTGCCGTCAAATGTTCGAGCTAGTGAGTCGTTCCGTTATGAACAACAATAATTGGCGACTCTTGGAAAGTATGGCACTGTAGCCATCAGTCAGTCGATTTTACATTTTAGATTTTAGAGTGACTCCACAGATAAATCTGGGGCCTCGAACTAACGTCGAAACTTCTTTGGTTTCGACTCCTGGTGTGGGGGGCTTGTATCCGTCTTGGGATGAGGTCATTAGTCATTAGTTTCTAGCTAATGACCGATGGCCTCCGACTTTTATATGCAATCCCTAAATTTAAGCTCGAAATCCCCGGCGCAAAAACAAAGAATTTGTAACCACGCTAACAGAACTAAAGGCCATAAATGCTCCGGCCGCCGCAGGACTGAGTAGAATTCCGGTTGCAGGCAGCAAGAGACCCGCAGCCACCGGAATTCCCAGAGTATTGTAACCAAAAGCCCAAAATAAATTTTGGCGAATCTTATTAAAAGTAGCGCGCCCCAGCTCGATCGACTCAACAACATCCATCAAAGCATTTCGCATCAGCACAATTTGAGCAGTTTCAACTGCTACATCAGTGCCGCAGTGCAAACCGATACCGACATCAGCTTGAGCCAAAGCCGGCGCATCATTGATACCATCCCCCACCACAGCCACTTTACAGCCTTGGGCTTGCAAAGTCGCGATCGCCCTCGCCTTCCCCTCCGGCCGCACCCCGGCCAAAACATCAGCCGCCCTCAAATCTAGCTGCTGCGCCGTCGCCGCCGCCGCAGACGGCGTATCCCCCGTCAGCATCATCACCCGCAATCCCATGCCCCGCAAACGTTCCACCGCAGCCTTAGCATCCGGCCTCAGAGTATCTTTTAGCCCGATTACCCCCAGCAAAACGCCCTCAGAAGCCACGTAAACCGCCGTTTTGCCTTCCAAAGACCCCGACAATTGCGTCGCCACAGCGACCCCCTGCTCCTTCATCCACTCAGCATTCCCCGCGAACACCCGTCTGCCCTCCACCAAAGCAGAAACCCCCAAGCCCGGTTCCGTGCAGAAATCCTCAGCAGCTAGCAGCGGCAAACCTTGCTGTTGAGCTTCCAGCAAAATCGCTGCGGCGATGGGATGACAAGCGCCCCTTTCCACCGCCGCCGCAATTTGCAGCAGTTTTGAGTCAACCCTGCCAGCAACCCCATCAATTGTGGAACAGGCATCTTGCCTGTTGCCAGAAACTCCATCAATTGTGGAACAGGCATCTTGCCTGTTGCCAGAAACTCCATCAATTGTGGAACAGGCATCTTGCCTGTTTCCAACATTAATATCTGAGTTCAAATCCCACTCCGAATTCTGGAAAATCGGCAAATAATCTGTGAGTGTGAGATTTCCGGTTGTCAGAGTACCAGTCTTGTCAAAAACCACCGTATCTAATTGATGCACCCGTTCTAAAACATCACCACCGCGAATTAAAAGCCCGCGCTCCGCCCCGATGCCAGAACCGACTAAAATTGCAGTTGGGGTAGCCAGTCCCAAAGCGCAAGGACAAGCGATGACTAAAACTGCGATCGCCAATTTCAAACTTAACAGCAAAGGCGATTGATAATGGATAATTGGCAATTCATTTCCCATGCCCAATGCCCGATGCCCGATGCCCGATGCCCCATGCCCGATGCCCATTGCCCCGTGTCCCATATCCATTGCCCCCTGTCCTAAAAGCACAGAAGGCCAAATATGAGTGCCGGCAAAATACCAAAATAGGAAAGTTAAAACCGATATCGCCATTACCCCATACACAAAATATCCCGCGACAGTATCAGCTAAATTTTGAATCGGCGCTTTGCGAGTTTGGGCTGCCTGCACCAAAGCCACCATTTGAGCTACAGTTGTTTCCTTACCGGTGCGAGTTGCGCGCATCACAACTGCCCCGGATTTATTGATAGTTCCCGCCGCAACTGTATCTCCTGGTTGCTTCAAAACCGGCATTGATTCGCCAGTCAGCATCGACTCATCTATCGTTGTTTTGCCTTCGCAGACTTCGCCGTCTACCGGTATTTTTTCCCCTGGCAAAACTTGCAGCCATTCTCCGACTCGGACGCGATCGGCTGGAATTTCAATGTATTGTGGATCGTAGACATCTGATGTCGAGTTTAAAGGCAATTCTTGCGATCGCAAATCTAAACTCGCGAGTTTAAAATCAACTAAGCGGGCTTTCGCCGGTTGCAATGCGATTAAAGCTTGTAAAGCCGATGCAGCGCGCCGTCTGGCTTGCTGTTCGAGAGTTTTGCCCAACAAAATAAAGCCCAGCAGCATCACCGGTTCATCAAAAAAGCACTCCCATCCCATCCGTGGAAACAGCAGCGCCGCGTTGCTAGCGGTGTAAGCTGTAACAGCGCCTAAAGCTACCAAAGTATTCATGTTCGGTGCATTTCGCCACAAACTGCGGCACCCATCAACGATAATTGGGCGGCCCGGTAGCAGCAAAGCTAGGGTGGCGAGTCCCCAGTGAAACCAAATATTGCTGAGAATTGGGGCTTTTGTGCCGAGTACGTGACCTAAACCGGATAAAATAATTAGGATAAGGGCGATCGTCAATTGCTTGATTTGCTGTCGAATTTCTTGCCCCCGCCGTTCAATTGTTGCCGCTTCTGCTTCCCGCTGATTTTCACCAGAACGAGACTGAGAGGGAAATCCATTATCAGTCAACTTTTTCGCTAAAGCCTCTGCATCGACAGCCCCCGGTTGACACTCAACAGTCGCGACTTCTACGGCCAAGTTAACGCAAGCTGAAATTACGCCTGAATACTGCATGAGTTGGCGTTCCACAGCTTTAGCGCAGCCGGCACATTTCATCCCGCCGACATCGAAAGTAACAAGTTCTGGCGGTGATTCTTTAACTGGTATGATTTCTGGTTGAATTTCGGGGATTGTTTTCGGTAGAAATTGCATGGTTTTTTTGGTATTGATTAGAATATTTCGCCACTTATGAAAGGGCTTTATGCACTGTTTAGACAAATGTCTATATTTTGATAATAGATAAATATTGTGGCATCATCCGAAAGTGTTAGTTTTTTTTAATTCTTATTAATTCCATGCGGTTAAATCCGCAGTCCGGCAGGGGTTGAAACCAATGTCGGACTGCGGGTTTAATGCTAAGACACGTCTTGGCCACGGTAGTGCTGTTTCCCTATTTGATATAATGAGCCAATTGCCTAGTTAGTATCCAGCTTTTATTTGACGAATTTAGCTATGACAGAAACACCCAAATTTTATATTATCAAACGTCCTGCCGGTAATTGCGAAATTTTGCCGCTCGCGCAACTCGAAGAACAAAACCCCAGTATTATTGAAAAGTGGGGCCCTTACGATTCGCCCGAAGATGCCATCGCCCGCCGCATCGGATTAATTCGCGCCGGCAAATGCCAGCCGCAATGACGAATTACTATTACTTTCCTCCGCATCGCGAAAGCTAAGGTGATATCGTTTCCGGTAGCATCGGAATTATTAGCCAAAATTAGGACACGGCAGTGCCGTGTCCCTACAATATTATTTTCGGTAGGGACACGGCAATGCCGTGTCCTCTATATCATAAGGAGTGCAACCAGAATTGATATGACCGAAAGCATCCAGGATACAAGCCCCCAAATTTATCCGTGGGGTCAATGCTTCAATCTAAAATCTAAAATCTAAAATCTAAAATCGATTGACTCGCATTGACGGATTGCCAAAAATAGCGAAGCATTCGAGTTGAAAATCTTGGCTTTTAGCCGTAAATCTTCCCCCGAATGCTTTTTTTTTACTGAAACCCTACACAGGTTTTCTATTTAGATTTAGAAGGGGCTGCACTCGGTTTTGCCTGCGCCGCATTCGGTTTAGGTGGCGCAGCATTCGGTTTCGCCTCCGCCTTATTGTTCCCGGTTTTACCAGTAACTTGCTTTGTCAAAACTTCCATAGCTTTGGCGTACTGCGGATCGGCCGTCGTAGCAATTTTATCGCGATCGCGCCTCAATTCCTGTTTTTGAGCGTCGGTGAGTTCTACCTTAAAATCTGGTTCAATCCCGGCCTTGTTAATATCAGTGCCCTTGGGAGTAAAATACTTGGCAATTGTCACCGCCAAACCGGCACCATTTCCCACGCCGCGTACTGACTGAACTAAACCTTTACCAAAGGTCTTTGTTCCCACCAAAACCGCGCGTTTGTTGTCTTGCAAAGCACCGGATAGAATCTCGCTAGCACTTGCTGAACCGCCGTCTACCAGTACAACTAACGGTTTGTCTGTGAGCTCTGCCTTATTTGCAGTTTGTTTATCGGCCTCACCGATTCGATCGACCGTGGAGACGATCGTACCTTCTTTGAGCCACATCCGAGCAATTTCAATACTTCCGTACAGCAACCCGCCGGGATTGGAACGCAAGTCTAAAATATAGCCCGTTACCTTTTTCTGTTCCAAATCCTTAATTGCCGATCGCATTTCCGATGCAGCATTCGCACTGAACTGATTTAAGCGAATATAGCCGACTTCTCCGATCGGGGTTTTCTGCACAGACTTCCGCACTGGATGAATTTCAATTTTAGCGCGTTTCAGCTTAAATTCTAATTCCTTGTTTCCCCGCAAAATCGTCAGCGTCACCTCTGTATTCACCTGGCCGCGAATCAAACTTACCGCTTGATTCGTATCCATGCCTTCTGTGCTCTTGCCGTCAATCTTAATAATGATATCTTTTGCCAGAATACCAGCACTAAAAGCAGGGGTATCTTCGATCGGCGAAATCACTGTCAACTTCTTAGTTTCTTCATCTTGAGTCAACTGAATCCCAACTCCTGTCAGTTCCCCAGAAGTTTCAACCTGCATATTCTTGAACTCTTGAGGGTCCATAAACCGCGTATAAGGATCATCCAGCTTCTTCAGCATTTCCCGAATTGCTTTGTAAGCTTCGTCGTCGCTGGTATAAGTCCGGTTCAAATAATCATTCCGCACCGCTTTCCAGTCAACCTGGTTAAAAGTGCCATCTACATAACTTTTGTCAATAATTTGCCAAACTTCATCAACCAACTCTTTAGGGCTTCCCCGAAAAGAAGCCAGAGATTTAGAACTGCAACCAGTGTTCGCAAGAGTTACAGCAGTGAGTACCACTGCTGCTGCACTTAGAACAAGCCCTCGTTTTGTTATAACCATTTGTCTGACGCGCGGGACGAAAAGAGTTCAGAATAATTACGCTCAATCTAACACAGGCAAGGCCCGGTCGTAGTTGGCGTACATATATTATTCAACTTTGCCGAGTTCTGCGGTGTCAACTTAAGACTGAAACCCTCTATCTCTTTCGTTTGTATCAAAGTCTCGATCCCCCTAAATCCCCCTTAAGAAGGGGAGTAGGGGTTGACTTTGAGCGTTATTGTCCCCCCTTAACCAGGACTTTGAGCGCTCTTGTCCCCCCCTTACTAAGGGGGGTTAGGGGGGATCTCCGGGTTAAAAACACTCCCTAGGGACGATCGACAGCAATTAAGGATCAACCCAGCGATCGTCCGATTTAATCAAATCAATCAATTCTGCCACGCCTCGGTCTTCCGGTACCTTCTTAATTTCTTCCCGGCCCCGATACAGCGAAATATAACCCGGTTGCTTCCCGACGTAGCCGTAATCAGCATCAGCCATTTCTCCCGGGCCATTGACAATACAGCCCATTACTGCAATATCCAAACCGGTGAGATGCTTCGTCGCCTCTCTCACTTGGTGTAACACTTCCTCTAAATTAAACAAAGTGCGACCGCAGGAAGGACAAGCGACATACTCAACCATCGTTTTCCGCAGTCCCAAGGCTTGCAGAATGCTGTAGCAGACGGGAATCTCCTTTTCTGGGGCCTCTGTCAGCGAGACGCGGATAGTGTCGCCAATGCCGTCAGTCAGCAGCGGTGCGAGGCCTGCGGTGGATTTGATGCGGCCGTATTCGCCGTCTCCTGCTTCCGTGACGCCCAAATGCAGCGGGTAATCCATGCCGAGTTCGTCCATCCGGTGAACCATCAAGCGGTAAGCAGCAACCATCACGGGTGCACGGGACGCTTTCAGGGAAAGTACGATATTTCGGAAGTCGAGGGATTCGCAAATTTTGATGAATTCCAGGGCCGATTCTACCATCCCTTCGGGCGTGTCGCCGTAGGTAAAAAGCATCCGTTCGGCGAGGGAACCGTGATTAACGCCGATTCGCAAAGCTTTGCCTTGGTCGCGCAGGGAAATTACCAGAGGTTCCAGGGTTTCGCGGATTTTTTCGCCAATTTCGGCGAATTCGCTGGCGGTGTATTCGCTTCTGTCGGCTTTCGGCTTCTCGAACACGTAAAGTCCGGGATTGATTCTCACTTTGTCTACGTGTTTGGCCACTTCCAGGGCAATTTTCATGCCGTTGTGGTGGACATCGGCGACGAGGGGCACGGGTTGGTAGGTGGCGTGCAGTTTTTGCTTGATTTCGGCTAAAGCTTTGGCGTGGGCCATGCTGGGCACGGTGACGCGGACGATTTCGCAGCCAATCTCGTGCAAGCGCCGAATTCCGGCGACTGAACCGTCGATGTCGAGGGTGTCTTCGTTAATCATCGATTGTACGACGACGGGGTAGCCACCGCCGATGGTGACGCTACCGACTTGGACTGGACGGGTTTTGCGGCGTTTGATGGTGGTGTCGAAGGTTGGTTCGGTGGTGAGGGTTTTAGTGGGGTTCGGCAGAGTTTGCATAACTGGTTGCGAGTGTTCTGTAATTAGAGTTTATAAAATTGTGTCTGCTGTTTTTTAGGTTGCCATAGAAAGGGCCTGTTTGGGCAATGAGGTTTTGGGATTTAGGGTTTTTGATAAAAGTACGATGGCTACGCCCCGGCTTACGCCTACGAACTTGTAAGTCATATTATGTAGTTTTGGGCGATCGGGCGATCGATTTTTTAGTATTAAAATTTAACATTTAGGGCGGGCAAGATACCCATTCCACAGATGAATCCGGGGGCTTGTTTAACAGTTGATAAATTTTAGGTAGAATATAAAGTTATTGTGGGCGATCGCCGACAAGCCCAATTATCTAGATAGTTTGGAGTATTAAACACTTATGCCAGATGAAACAATTTGGATTGTGACAAATGATGTTGCTACAATGAAACTTGATGCTATTAATGCGGAACTTAACAAAAATCTTGAACTGGCAGAACAGTTGTGGATTCGCGTATTAGCTGCATCTCCTGGTGACGATATGGATGCTATTGAGGGAATTCAAAGAATTGCCCTGTCAAAGCAAGAACATCCAAAATCGGCGACTCCTGAACCAGATCCAGCCAATACCCGCAATGACTATGCAACCCCGAAATTGACTTTTGATACAGTCACAGTTGATGCACAAGGTAAAGAAAATTATCGCTATCAGGGACACGCTGAGTTTTTTAGTGAATATTTGGGGAATGGTGTAAATCTAGTGATGGTGGCGATTCCGAAAGGGAGGTTCCGCATGGGTTCCCCCGAAACTGAGAAGATGCGATTTAACTGTGAAGGGCCGCAGCACGAAGTCGCTATTGCTCCCTTTTTTTTGGGGCAGTTCCCGGTTACTCAGGCACAGTGGAAGAGAGTAGCAACTTTGCCTCGGATCGATCGAGATTTAGACTCTGACTTCTCCAATTTTCAGTCTAGCCCATTCTATTCTAAAGGGGAAGATCGACCTCTAGAATGGGTTGATTGGGAAGATGCGGTGGAGTTTTGTCGCCGACTTTCTCAAGCAACGAAACGGAATTATCGGCTGCCGAGTGAGGCAGAGTGGGAATATGCTTGTCGTGCAGGCACAACTGGGCCGTTTCATTTTGGGGAGACGATTAATACTGATTTCGCTAACTATAATGGCCACTACTTGGATGGTTCTGCCGTCAAAGGAACGTTTCGAGAGGAAACAACTCCTGTCGGAAGTTTTGGGGTTGCCAATGCTTTTGGACTCTGCGATATGCACGGGAATGTCTTCGAGTGGTGTCAAGATGTGTGGCACGACAATTATCGGGGTGCGCCCGCTGATGGCACTGCTTGGGAGTCTGGCGGAGATAATTCATACCGTGTGCTGCGTGGCGGTTCCTGGAAACTCAATCCGTTCTATTGCCGTAGTGCCTATCGCGACTCGACCTCGGAGGACGATGGGTGGAGGGACAGGGGTTTTCGCGTTGCGGTATCGTCGGTTTCTCCCTCGTCCTAGTTTTCCTGCGAGGGCTCTTCTCTCCCCTTTTGCACTTTATTACTCGGCGATTGAAATCGATCCTACACAAACTTTCGTCCCAGCAGAGGGGGACTAAGAATAAGGGGAATATTTAAGCCTGATTTAGTCTCTTCTCTCGCGCCGAGACTTGTAAAGTGTAACATCTAAGCGTTTCAGATTTTTATGAGAAATTGTGAACTCGACTTTTTCCACGAAACCACGCCAGTTCTATGTTTGCGATACCGGGAACTGACCGGACTGGGCTAAAATGTTACCAGCGACTTGCGGGTTGTAACAGTTAACAAAGATCGAGTTTAATATTTGATGTGGAATGAACTTTGAAATTATCGGAAATATTAATAATATAGTCGTGGACGCATGGGTGGTCAGAAACCGGGTTTTTTGCGAGAATACTTCGTTACAGCCCGCAGATTCGGTAAAAAACCCGGTTTCTAGGCCTCGGAGTATGTCCTATTTTATAGGAGGATGCATGAATCCGCATAACTTAGAAACACAATTTGTAGTTTGCATTAACAATCAAGACTATCAAGCATCATTGGAAGTGCGAAAAATTTATCGAATCATACCCGATAATCGCGCTGCGGAACATCAATTTATCCGAGTTATTGATGAATCCGGCGAAGATTATTTGTATCCAGTTACATATTTTGTTCCCATCGCATTGCCGAAAGCCGTAGAAGCCGTATTTGCCTAGGATAAATTAACAATGCTATCTGTAGAAAAATGCCCAATTTGCGGCGGTGAAATAGTTATCAAAGAAGTCGATAAACTTTTACGGGGCGGCAAGCATACTGCTATATTAAAAGTATCCGCTGAAGTTTGCCTAAGCTGTGGAGAACGGTTGTACTCTGTGGAAACAGTTAGGAAATTTGCAAAAATTAGACAGCAGCTACAGCGAGAAGAGACTCAAGAATTTCAAGCGATGGGGCAATCTTTTCGAGTTGGATAAGTTATACAATAAAGAGAATGAAAAACCTAACTCAATTAACCCAGCTTGAATTAGTGCTGCTAGAATTAGTAGCTAAAGGTCAAGGAAAGTGGAGTTGGTACGAACTCGCGAAAGCACTTTCCCGTCGAGATGTACCGCGAGAACCTGACATGATGGTTGTCTTAAAAAAACTGGCTGCTGATGGCTTGGTTCAGCGATATATAGAAACAGGTTCGCCTCGCGATAGATGGGAATTGACAACTGAGGGGACGATTTTGTTGACAGAGTTAACTGCTTCTGAACCGACTACTTTATGCAAATATGTTGAAGTTTAACTTAGAAACCAGATTTGTAGTTTGCATTAACAATCAAGACTATCAAGCATCCTTGGAAGTACGAAAAATCTACCAAATAATACCGGATAATCGCGCTGCGGAACATCAATTGATCCGAGTTATTGATGAATCAGGTGAAGATTATTTGTATCCAGTCGCGTATTTCGTGCCGATCACATTGCCGAAAGCCGTAGAAGCAGTATTTGCATAGACAAAGGTTATGTAAGGGCGGGTTCACCAACCTCTATGTTTATAAACAGCAATCTCAATAAACCCGCCCCGCCCAATATTGTGTTACAATAAATAAACCTGAGTGTTAAAATCGCAAATGTATGACAGCAAAAATACACATCAGCAAATTAGGTAATTCCTTGGCTTTGCCAATACCAGACTACATAGTAAAGTTTCTCAACCTTAAAGCCGAAGATTCAGTAATTTGCAGCATAGAAAATGGGAAACTGGTCATAGAGCCTGTAAATAATAAAATATCAAAGTATACCCTAGATGAATTATTGGCCGGCGAAATAGAATCTAGCGAAGAAGTCTCTTGGGGAAAACCAGAAGGAGAGGAAGTTTGGTAAACTATATCCCCGAACGAGGTCATTTTATTCGCCTCAATTTTGACCCTCAATCAGGACACGAACAAATGGGGACTAGACCTGCACTGGTTGTGAGTCAAACTAAATTTAACCGAAAAATGGGGTTTGTGTTCGTCTGTCCCATTAGCAACACACAACGCAAAAATCCGTTTTATGTTCCCATTCCAGAAGGTGAAGCGATAACAGGTGTAATTATGGCGGATCAACTCCGTTATGCAAGATTATCGCGCAAGGCAAGCAAGTTTTCTTAGTGAATGTCGATCAGATATAATTGAGGAAGTTTTGAGGCGAATTCAACCTATTTTGTTTGAGAATATGACTGTTGATGAATAGTTAATCAAATTATAAACTAGATTTGTAGTTGGCATTAAGCATCAAGAGTATCCCGAAATCTCTCTCGCGGATGATGCGATCGCCCCTCCTCCCCAGCAAAACTAAAAAATGTACTGGCAAATCCCTTCACCGACCCAGACTCAGCAGTTAAATAATCTGAGGTTTTCCATTGGACGATCGCACAAACTCACCCGCCACCGCTGTTAACAACCGCCGACCTCTAATTATCGCAGGAATTCTCCTCGGTATCGGTCAATCCGGCTTTTTTGACGGCATTGTGCTGCACCAACTCCTCCAGTGGCACCATATGTTTAGCAGCGTTAAAACCGATGCTACCGTTGCCGGTTTAGAATTAAATACCCTCGGAGATGGATTGTTTCACGCTGCGGATTGGTTGGTAACAGTGGCGGGAATCTTCTGTTTGTGGAGTGCTGTGAAGCGCAAAGATGTTCCTTTGTCAACTCCAACTTTTTTCGGTTCAATATTAATTGGTGCTGGATTGTTTGACTTTGTTGAAGGCATTGTTGACCATCAAATTTTGGGAATCCACCACGTCAAACCCGGTATCAACGAGTTAGCTTGGGATTTAGGATTTCTCGGTCTTGGAGTTAGTTTAGCGCTGTTAGGTTGGATGCTGGTACAGAGGGAAGTTCCCGCAGATACTAAAGTTTAAATGAATGCAGAGATTGAGAATTATACCAAATCCGCGTTAAAAATCCCCGATGAGGCTCGACCGTTTCAACCGTTGAGTCTCTTTTTAGCTCATCAGTTCATCCAGCAGCCGACTCCAACCACGCAATCAAATCCTCTTGACTCCTAAAATCCAACAAAGCTTCTCCCAAATCATCTAACTGTTCGGCAGATAATCCCTGGATGCGAGTTTGAACTTCCGGTGTAACCTCACCCACCCGCCGCACGAGGAGACGCATAATTAGTCCTATTTCCCCTTCAATTTTACCCCTTTCGATTCCTTGTTCGATTCCTTGTTCGATTCCTTGTTGTATTCCCTGTTCAATCCCCTGTTGTATACCAATTTCTATCCCTTTCATCACAGACCCGATTTGGTCTTGGATAAACATTTCTCGCTTGTCTACATCATTCAATTCGTCTAGTGTCAAATTTGCTCGGTTGGCAATTCCCAGCGCGGTATTAATCTCTTCAACAGACCCCAATGTATCTGGTACTGCTTCCAAAGAGGGCGCGTTTTTCATAAAGTAAATCCATTTTTCCGGCAGAGTTTCGAGTTGGTTCAATTCTTTTTTAAATTTCGGCAACTCGACAAACACTAACTTTAACTCGCAGTTGGGATAGACGAATTTTTCTTCGGTTTCTGTGAATTCAAAGTTAGAGATTAGTCTTTCGGTGTTTTCAAATAAGATAAAGTCCGTAATGGTTAAAGCAATGACTGGATTTAACTTTAAATAACCTTCTCCAGCTTTGAGTTGAGTAGAATAGGTTTTGGCTGCATTGTACACTACCCGTTTTTCAAAGGCGGCGACGTTGAGTACCTGCATTTCCACAATCACGGTTTTGTTGCCGGTAATCTTGGCTTTGACATCCAGGTAAGTGTCTTTCAATCCTGTAACGCTTCCTGCTGAATAAGGGTCAATTATTTCTAATTCTTGGATGGTTGGTTCTCCGTTATACAGCATTGCATTTAGGAAGCTGATGAGAATTTCTGGATGTTCGGAAGAAGCGAAGATTTTTTTGAAGGCAAAGTCTGTTTTGGGGCTGATGAAACGCATATTAGAGAAGGAAGAGGGAAGAGGGAAGAAGGAAGAAGGAAAATGCAATATTTTAGGGATTTTTAGGTTGGTAGTTGCGCTTTACCACCCTTAGCGCAACTACGAAGTTTTTCAATTATCAGCCTGTGGCTTGAGTAGTAGCTGCAGCGGACATCACTAGCTTTCCAGTTATATCCATCGTCGCAAGCTTCAGCACTTCATTAAAAGCTAAACCCCGAATTTTGAGTTCCCACCGAATGCCTTTTGCTTTCATGCGCTTGGCTTTCCGCATATCGACATCAGCAGCTTTTTGATGCAATAGCAAATACTTCATTGCTGCTGTAGCTTCTACTTTTGTGGGAAATGCAATATAGGTGATAAATCCGCCGTCCCAGTGATTGGCGTTGCGGACGCTGCTGATAGTCGCAACTCTCGGACTAAAGCGGTTCCAGTAAAAGTCGCTGTAGCCGATCGACTGTGTATTAACTTGGAGTTTGTTTGCCATTTGACTTAACTCCTATAACCTTGTGTGTGGGGTTAGCAGCAGGGCTTTGATTCTGCTATTTATATTATAGCATTGGGAAGTGGGAATTGGGAGCGAATGCTGGCTCTTGTTTTACTTCTCTGACTGCTTCTGTGAAGTCGGGAAAGTAAAATATCCCCAATACCTTTAGTTCTTTTTTGTCTCGAATACAACGGCATCAAAAAGCTCTCCAAGCTTTAAGTCTGAATAAACCGATAAATACAAATACTTTTCCAGTTTCTGCTGATTTCTAGGTAAAAATAATCCTAAGCCTGATAAGTTTTTATACTTATGCCTAATTCTTGAGTCAAGTAATTCACCATGCTGTTGCACTCTCTGAATGAGAAAATTATTTAAAAATAAGAGTAAATCGTTACAAGCTGACGGACTCGCACCTGATAATTGAGTAAGTTTTTGTAAAAAATCTGCGAAATCAACAAAGGTTTCTCCAAAGTTACGATAAACTACTACAGTATTGTTACTGATAAAATTGACTTCCGACCCTAAAATTGAGGATATAAAAACTTTCACAGGCGCAATATCTGCTTGCAAAATAGAATCAATCACAACATTAACTTTTTCAGGCAAGTAGCGGAAATAATGATTGTTAGTTAATGTCAAACTATGGTACATATTAGGCGGTTCATAATCCATAATCTTTTTAGCTAGCTGATAACCATCAATGTCGGGATAATCGCTTAAATAACTTAACGATTGCTCATAATAGTAATTGGGCGCTCCCAGTTGGAGTTGAGATGAAAGCGTATACTTAGCAGTATTTTGGAAGGTATGGTGTACTTCAATATTTCCTTTGTTACAATTTTGGAAAAATAATAATTCTAGATTTCCCTTTACAGATTGGTTGAAATTAAATATAAGTTGATTTATTTTTTGAAGATTCATCCATCTAATTTCTAAAATTGAAGGGGAGGTAGGATGTTCGTCGGGGCTTATTTCCATAAGCGTTCCACTATGACCTAAAAACACAATAGCCCAGCGTCTGGCTTGAAATTGAGATTGTGCCCAAGTCAGATACTCACTCAAGACTTCTGCACTACTACTATCTGCTGTTTCTAAGTATTGCGTATCAACTTTACCTGGGCTAATGATGCTTCTAGAAACTTGTGCTGAGCCACTAAAGTCTGATTGTACTACGACCAAAACCTTGTCATTTTTTACACCTTTACTTAGCATTTGAATAATTGGTTGTCCGAATATTGAGAGATTATTGTCATAGGGCATCCAGTATAGTAATATCCAGTCATAATGATTTTTGACCGTACTTCCAAGCATATATTTGCCTTCCGAGTAATATATTGTCTCTATTAAAGAACTAATACTTACTGTTATCAATTTGATGGCTTTTCTTCTTTTCACGTTCTCTGCTCGTGGTTGAGGATCGTCAGCTTTTTGTAGACTGTATTTTTTGCTAACTAAAACCTCAATTCATATTCAGCAGTGACGCGATTGTCTCCTTGAAAATTACTGGAACTTCTGAGTAAAAGTTTATCGCTCAATCGATAGCGCACAGTAAATTCAGTCGGTTGATTTGCTGACAAAACTCGAATGATTGATGCTGAAATATTGCGCGTGATGTCAAACCCAACTTCTAAACCTAAACCGAGAGAACCCGCACCAGAACTGGAACTAGCTGTTTGTGCTTCGTTACCTCTAATCCGAGTGGGAAATAAGCGAAATTCGCTCAATCCTGTGGCGTTAGTAATTGCAGATTGAAGGTTGTTCAATAAACCCGCACCGGCTAAATTTGCGATCGCCAGCGTACTGTCTCCCTGTCCCAAAGTCTGCACGAAACTGCCGCCCAACAGCGCTACAATCTCTGTTTCCGATCGACTCGGAGAACTCCTCAACTCCAGACTTTCCGCCAACTGAGAAGCCCTTCCCTGCACTAACGCTTGAACTCGGACACTCCGCACGCTGCCGAAAGTTGTCGGTTCGTCTGCTATTTCAGAGGCTACAGATGCGCCGGGAGTGCGGAACCGCGTTACTTCCTGCACCGAAGTTGCTAATCTCACATCCAGCGTTGGATCTAGTCCTTGTGTTGGTATAAAGGTAGCAGTCTGCGCGTATCCTCGATCGAGTCTAAACTGCGTCGTAAACAAATTCACCGACCCGGAAGTCAACCGAATCGTACCCTCCGGGCGCAGGTCATCTAAAGTTCCATTAACCGTCAAGCCCCCAGTCGCCTGAAAACTCAATATCGGCGCACTCGTTACCCGAATTCCCCGGCCCAAATTCAGCCGCAAATCGTTCAATCCCACTTCAAAGGAAGGAGAAGGGGAAGTCGCTGCAGAAGGGGAATCAGAAACCTCAGTCGCAGGGGAAGGGGAAGATGTCGAATCAGAATCAGAAGCAGAAGAGGAAGAAGCTAACTCAGTTCTGCCGCCGCCGGGACTTCGGAGAAATACTTCACCGTTGTACAGTTCAATATTACCGCTCAACTGCGGACGCCTAGCCGTGCCCCTTGCCTGCACTTGACCGACTACGCCGCCGCTGTACAATCCTCTGAGGTTCACTGCCAACTTGTCTAAATTTACAGCCAAAGGATTAGCCACATCGACATCGCCCTCCGCAAAAGGCACAGACAGCGGAATCACGCCCTGGGCTACGACTTGTCCCTGACTCAACTCTCCCCGAATTCCCTCTACCCGAATACGATCGCCCTCAAAGCGCACCGTCCCAGTCAGCCCTGTCAGCGGTTCTGGGAAGGCTTGCGCGCGGACGGTTGCATTTTCAAAATTCGCAATTCCTTGCGCTACAGGGTCTTGCAGCGTCCCTCCCACGCGAATTTGCACCTGTCCCTGACCGCTGACCCACTCAACTTGCGGAGTCAATACATTAATAATTGCTAAACCTTCATTTTGCAAATTCGCCCTCAAATCGATTTGATCGCTGTCGGCCTTCACCGCTGCAAACGGCAACTCAAAAGGCAAACTTCCGGCTACCTCAATCGGTTCTGTTTGAGTTATCAAAGCGCTGCCGCCAAAATTCAGGCGGGCATTGCTATAACTGAAACTGCCGTCGGCTTGTTTAATCGGTTCTCCGTTTAGCGTACCCTCAACCAAACTCAATTCTCCGGTGGCTTGCGGATTTTCCAAACTGCCGGCCAAATTCGCCCGCAAATTCAAATTTCCTGTGACATCCACAAAAGGCAATTCCACCAGTTTTGCTAACTCTTCCACGGGCACATTTTCTACCCGCAACTGCCCGGATTGAGCTTTTTGTCCGAGTTGTCCCGAAAAGCCGATCGCACTTTTGCCCGATCGAATTTCCAAAGGCAAAACAGTTAAAATCCCGTCCTGAAAACTGCCTTCAAGGCTGAACGTTTCAGCAACATATTCTCCCCACTGCCAGTTATCACCTTTCACGTTAAATTGAGCTTGCACACCCGTTTGCAAAGAACCGGCGACAGCAATTTCCGCCCCAAAAGTGCCCTGCAATTGGGATAAGGGAGGCAATGTTTCTGATGCTTCCACTGCCTGCTGCTGCTGCAAAATTGTTTCAATTTCTGCCAAACGGCGCAACTGTTCGATTAGCGCGGCTTCTGGTTCTCCAACTGCTACAGTTTGCACGTCGCCGCTGTCACCGTAAACGGGAGGTTTTACGCCTCTAGCCAAGTCCCCTAAATTGAAATATTGCAAAGCGGTTAAAACCTGCTGCAAATTGCCTTGCTGGACGTTAACTTTCCCAGCAAATTGCGGGTTTGGCCCTGTTTGAACATTGCCGGAAATTAAGTATTGACCGCTGCCTTGGCGGAATATGCCATTTGTGAGAGTGGCGCTGCCGTTAGCGTAGCTGAATTCGCCTTGGAAACTGTCACCTTTAATGTAGCCGATCGTCGGTTGGGCGATCGCAATTTGTCCGCTTGCTTGCAAAGTCGCCGGATTTAACGGCATCTTCCAACCAGGCACATTTACTTGTCCCGAAACCGTACCGGTAATCGGCCCCAAACCTGCCTCTTTCCCCGGTGATAGATTCAAAGCAGCCAGGGGAAAATCGCTTAAATTAACTCGCAAAGTTTCTCCCTCGGTTTGGCCACTAGCCACAGATTCCCCGCGTTGAATTAAGAAAGATGTCGGCAGAAAAGATGGATTTAAAGCGACTTCAATTTTGTCTTGGCGACCGGCCAAACGCAAATCTACACTTTTCCCAGCATCCGCATTCACACTCCCCGCCAGTACCGGGTCAAAAGCGACTTGATTTACTGCTAAATCCCGCACTTCCACGTCGCCCACTAAGCTGAGGGCGGCGAGGGTGCCGGTGAGGCTGCCGGTAAAATCGACATTGCCACGCAGGGGAAGATTATTCTCTGAAGGATTTTTGAGACCAATTGGTCTCAAAAATGCTAATTGTTCAGTCGGTAAGGCTTCCAGGTTAAAGTTGGCGAGTTTGACATCCAAATCTAAGTTGGAAATTGAGGGCCCTCCTTTACCTGCGAGTTCGACGTTAACAAAGCCGTTTGCTGTCAAACCGGGAGTTGTGGCGTTCTCAATTTCCACCCGTTTGCCGTCCCAATTAAATACTGCCTCAAAAGGTTGTTTCAAAAACGGCAATTCCGAGATGCGGAAACTGCCGCCGGCGCGAACATTTTGTAGGGGCGGTGCCCCCGTGCCCGCCCCAATCGGGCCGGATAAATTGATATTGCCGTTAAACAATCCTGCAAGCTGGGGGAGATTTGGGGTACTGGAGACGACACCTCCGGTTTGCAAGCTTTGTCGCTGCGACTCAAAGGCTTGCTGGAAGCGACTTAGAGCAATTTGCTCGCCCTCGATTGACGCGCGCCAATTCCCCGATGCGGCGCTGCCTTTAGCATTGACAATTCCTCCGCCGTTGGCAAGTCGAATTTGTCCGTCGCCGTTGGCGGTGATGCCGTTGGCGGTTAGATTGTCTACTGTTCCCAAAATGCGGACTTGGCCGTCGAGGGTTCCGTTAATTTCTGGCGGTAAATCCGCTGTCAGCCAACCTGTTTGTTTGAGGGTTTGTTCTAAATTACTGACGGCAATTCCGTTGGTTTCCAGCAATGCTTGCAAGTTGCCGTTTTCTAATTTTGCTGTAGTATCGATCGCCCCGAGTCGATCGACCACAATCACTCCTTCTGTGCTACCACTAATTCCCTTCGCTGTCAAGTTATCCAAACTACCCGCTGCTTGGAATTCGCCGTTAACTCTGCCGTCAAATCCTTTAGGCAAAGTCGCCGTCAGGGTCAACAGTTGGGTATTGCGGATTGTTTGTTCTAAGCGACTGAGAATAACTCGATCGGCATCGGCGAAAGCTTGCCAGCGTCTGTCTTCTAATTTACCTCTAAAAGCAAGAGTACCGTCCCCTATATTGAGTTTGCCGCTGCTGCTGACGCCTATGTCAGCGGCGGTTGAATTATCAAGACTGCCGCTGGCTTGAATTTGATTGGATATTTGTCCGTCAAGCGATTGGAGATTTTGGATTTTGGATTTTAGATTGTTGATATTGGCGACTGTTTGGGGATTGTCAGCAGCGAAAGCTAAGCCAACATCTAACAGGGGCAATCCTAAATCTCCTAAGCGCTTGATGGAAGTGCGATCGGTTTCTGCTGTTCCCTGCCAGTTTCCGGCTACCAATTCTCCTTTTAAATTAACATTGCTGCCAGCAAGATTGAGTCTGCCGCTGCCGCTGGCATTGATGCTGCTAGCTGTCAAATTGTCAAGACTTCCCGATGCTGTAAATTGACTCGATAGTAGTCCGTCAATCGATTTTAGATTTTGGATTTTGGATTTTAGATTGTTGAGATTGGCAGATTGCGGATTTTCGGGATTGAATGCTGAAGCCACATCTAAAATCGGCAGTGTCAAATCTACCAAGCGGCTGATGGAAGTGCGATCGGTTTCTGCTGTTGCTTGCCAGTTTCCCCCTACCAATTCTCCGTTTAAATTCACATTGCTGTCGGCAAAATTGAGCCTACCGTTGCCAGTAACATTGATTCCGCCCGCAGTCAAATCGTCAACCTTTCCCGCAACTTGAAATTCACCTGCTAGCTGTCCGCCTAACGATTTTAGATTTTCGATTTTGGATTTTAGATTGTCTAGATTTGCGGTCGTTTCCCGTGTTAAAAACGGCAAGCCAATATCAATCAATTGATTGACAGCTACTTTTTCTGTGTTGCCAAAAACTTGCCAACGACCCGATTCTAGTTCGCCATTAACATCAACAATACTGTCAGCAATATTCAGCGTTCCTTGGCCCGTCGCAGCGATCGCATTTAAACTCAAATCGTCCAGAGTTCCTGCTGCTTCGACGGTTCCGCTGAACAAACCCGCTAGTTCAGGAGGCAAATTAAGGTCTGGCATGGCTTGCTGCAAACTGTTCAGGGCTACGCGATCGCCCTCGATCATAGCTTGCCATTGACGGTCTTTTAGCGCAGCATCCACGTTAACAGAAGCGTCACCTATTTTCACAACCGTATTTTGCAAATCCGCCGAATTTCCTCCGGCTCGAATTTCGCCCGCTGCGGGGAAAGTCCCTTGCGGTGCTTGCCATTGAACTCTAGCTTGAATGTTATCTAACGGGCCGAAAACTTGAGCTTTTGCGGAGACACTGCCAATGTTAACAGTAGCAGGAATTGGAAGAGCGTAAATTTGGGCGACATTATCTGCGGGCAAGTTTTCAGCTTGCAAGTCAAACACCAAACCAGATGGCGAATTCTTACTTTTTAAAGCAATATCAACTTGACCTTTGCCACCAATTTTACCCCCCGCCGCCGGCACTACCAAAATATCGCTCAAAGTCAAAGCTAAAGAGGAAAAAGGGCGAATAGAAGATTGAGAATTGGGAGTTGGGGTTTGAGCCATTCTCCCGCGTTCCAATTTGAAATTAGTGCTAATATTGTTTAATTGCAGTCGATCGACTGTAGCGGGTTTTGTCGAGGCGATCGTACCTGTGAGCACCGGCAGATCAACGGTTCCAGTTAGCTTGGCATCCGCCTTCACCTCCCCTGCAAAAGCAACGGGCAATACTACTTTCTTTCCTAACTCTGTCTCCACCGCACTGACAACACTTGCAAAAGCCACTGGTTGCACGCTAGTTGTCAGATTGAAGCTAGCGTTCTCCAAATTAAAATTAGTTCCAGTTGCAACTGTTCCTGCTATTCTCAGCGGAATTAGACCGTAATTAGCCGCCAGACTATCGACAATAAAATTAGTTCCCTGAAACCGCAACTGACCGCTGCTATTTTGTATGATTTGTTTCAGTGGAGCAATACTCGCTTGCACTCCTCCAAAACTAGCCGTTCCGGTAATTCCCGATACTTTATTCTCTCGCACTTGCACGGTCAAATTGCCATTAGCAAGACCTTTTTGTAAAGAAATGCTGGAAAGTCTTAGCAAGCGAGCGAGGTCGGGCAAAGGCAAATTTTGACCTTGCAACTGCAGGTTAGTTTGAGCTGCAGGTAACATAGAGTCAGCTTTAAGTATAAAATTATCGCTGTTAGTAAACTGACCGTTTACTTCGTAGAGAACGCGCTGATTTTGGTCGCGAAATAGAGCACTGCCATTTTTCAAATTGACAGAAATAGGAGCCGAAGTTTTCTGTCCGACTGCGGGACTAGGCACCAAAACTGCGGCGGCATTTTCAGCTCTAATTGCTTCAACTTCAGTTTTAAATAAACCCGGAGATTTCCGCTCTGCTGTGGGAAGATTAACCCAGCGGCCTTTAGCATCCTGTTCGATATAAGCGTTGGGTTTAACTAAGGTAATATCTAATTTGAGAGTGCGGGTGAACAGCAGTTGCAAAACCGAAAACTGCACTTTAACTGCTTCTGTAGAAACGTAATCGGGATCGGTAGGAGTTGCAGGTAAAGTCGATCGGCCAAATCGCAAACTTGTCAGAGAAAATCCCTCCAAACGTCCGAGTTGCACAGGCCGCTTCAGCAACTGACTGACTTCCGTTTCCACCAAAGGAGCTAACTTTTCCCGCACCCACTGGTATCCTAGCGCCGCCCCAACCAAGGCGATAATGCCCAATCCTGTACCGCTAAGCAGCAGCAGACGCCACCAGCGGCGGTGGGGACGGGGTGCGAGTTGATTTTTGTTATCGTCCGAGTTAGTCATGGGTGTTTCTCAGAAATCAGAGAATTCAGGAATTAAGGGAATCAGCCGATTTTAGACAGGTATAATTTCTGCGATCCGCCAGCGTGGCTTCTGCCTTTGGTAGACTCACAAGTGAGATCGGAAGTGCCGATCGGGCGTAAGCGTTGCCCGCCCCTACGGGGGCTACGCCAACGCAGAGGATCGAATTTCAAGATTCACGTCCCACTCCGGGGCAGAGTCCAATAACCTTTACTAAACTTAATCAAAACACGCAACACCACCTAATACCAAGTCCTCCAACTCCCCTAAATCCTCTCGATCCCGCTATTGCAGGCTCGGTGGTCAATCTAAAATCTAAAATCTAAAATCTAAAATCTAAACACGTCCCCCTCCAGGGTAGACTCCAGAAACCTTTACCGAACTTAATCAAAACACGCAACACCACCTCAAACCGACAGTCAATCTAAAATCTAAAATCTAAAATCTAAAATCGCACGATCGCTCCTAAGATAAAAAAACGGTGGTTAAGAAGGTCTTTAAAACTTATGCGAGTGTTCGTCTTACTCTTCAATGCCCGCACCGAGAATGAGGGAATTCATACCATTCAACTCGGCGATCGCAATAAAGTTCTGATGTTTGAGTCAGAAGACGACGCCACCCGCTTTGGCGTGATGTTGGAAGCTCAGGATTTTCCCGAACCCGCTGTCGAGGCGATCGACGATGAGGAAATTAAGGAGTTCTGCGATAGTGTTGATTATGATTGGGAACTGGTGCCGGCGGGGGCGCTGGCGATCCCGCCAGAAGACAATGTAACACAGACTCAGTGGCAGCCGGAGCAGGAGCCGGAGTCGGAGCCGGATTCTGACGTTTCCCAAAACGAACTGGATTCTATTCGCCGCCGACTCGAAGGACTTTTGTAATAGTCATTAGTCATTAGTCATTAGTCATTAGTCAGCAGTTATTGGTAAGGGGTAATGGGTAATGGGTAATTGCCTCTCTCTCGGAAGTAGATTTAGCCGATCGCCAGAACCGGAAATTTCGAGCCTTTGAGTCACGACTTCACCAAGCTCACCAGCGGGCAGGCAATGCGTACCCTATTTTGTACACCTAATGACTAATGACTAATGACTAATGACTAATGACTAATGACCAATGACTAATGACTAATCAAAAAACATGAAAAATTTAGAAGAAAGAGGGCATCTGCTGACGGAACAGGTGAATGCCAACAGCGAGAATTTAGACCAACTCAGTTCGATCGAATTAGTGGACTTGTTCAACCGGGAAGACGCCCAAACCTTAAGCGCGATCGCCCGCGCCCGCGAACAGTTAGCCCAAGCGATCGACATTGCAGCCGAGTCTCTACGTCAAGGAGGCCGCCTGTTTTACGTCGGTGCGGGTACTTCCGGGCGCTTGGGGGTGCTCGATGCGGCCGAGTGTCCCCCCACCTTCTGCACGCCGCCAGAACTCGTACAGGGAATAATTGCCGGGGGTGCGGGGGCTTTGGTGCGGAGTTCGGAGGATTTGGAGGATCGGGCTGAGGATGGGGCTGAGGCGATCGCCCACCGTCACATTACCAACTTAGATGTGGTTGTCGGCATTACGGCTGGAGGTACGACGCCTTTTGTGGCGGGCGCTTTGCAGGCGGCACGCCAGCGGGGGGCGAAAACTGTGTTTATGGCCTGCGTACCCGTCGAACAAGTGAATTTTGAGGCTGATGTTGATATTCGGTTGTTGGTTGGCCCGGAGGTAGTGGCGGGATCGACGCGCTTGAAAGCCGGTACAGTAACAAAAATGGCTTTAAATATCATTTCGACTGGGGTAATGGTGAAGCTGGGGAAGGTTTACGGCAATCGGATGGTTGATGTGGCAGTAACTAATAAGAAATTGCGCGATCGGGCTGTGCGGATGTTGCAAGATTTGACTGATTTGAACCGGGATGAAGCGGGTTTTTTGCTCGAAAAAAGTGGCAAGTCTGTAAAATTAGCTTTGATGATGCACTGGACTAATTTGGAGAAGGAAGAGTGCGATCGCATTTTGGGGGAGTTTCAAGGGAATTTGCGATCGGCTGTAGCCTCAGTAAAATGTTAGATTTGAGATTTTAGGTGTGAGTCATCTAAATCCTGGTTATCAGAAATTTGGGCGGAGCGTAGCGGAGGGTTGAAACCCCGTCCTTTTAGGACGGCTTTACATTTGCCTGATTTTTGTTTACCATAGTAAGTATAGTTTGGCAAGTGCAATGTTCAAGGCGTTTAAGTATAGAATCTACCCAACAACCGAGCAAAGAGACTTACTGGTTAAGTCTTTGGGTTGTTGCCGTTGGTTCTACAACTACAGCCTTAACTTAACAACCGAAACTTACAAAAAGACTGGGAAGGGATTAAGCAGAAATGAAATAATCAAACTGCTCCCACAACTCAAGAAAGAGCATGAATGGTTAACAGAGCTACCTTCCCAAGTTCTGCAACAAGTAGCCGATAATTTGTCGAGTGCTTTTCTCAATTTCTTTGAAAAGAGGGCGAAGTATCCCAATTTCAAGAAAAAGCATCAAAGGCAGTCAATTAGATTTCCTCAAAAGATGAAATTAAGCGGTGACTATTTAACATTGCCTAAACTGGGAAAAGTTTACTGCAAAGTATCCAGAATTCCCGAAGGTGAATTTAAATCGGTCACGGTTTCAATGACTCAAGGTGGTGAATTCTATGCTAGTTGTTTGTTTGATGAAGGAAAGGATAATCCAGAACTGTCTAAGGAAGGTAAAGCGGTAGGCATTGATTTAGGTATTACTCATTTTGCTATTACCTCAGATGGAACCAAACACGGCAATCCTAAGCACTACGGCAAGCATGAGAAAAAGTTGGCTAAGTACCAAAAGAGATTAGCTAAGAAGCAGAAAGGCTCTAACAGCCGCAATAAGGCTAGAAAAAGAGTAGCCAAACTACACCAGAAAATTACTAGATGTCGAGAAGATTTTCTCCACAAACTAAGTCGTAAATTAGTAGACAAAAATCAAGTCATAGTGGTAGAGAATCTAGCAGTGAAAAACATGGTACGCAATCATAAATTAGCTAAGTCAATAGCTGATTTAGGATGGGGACAATTTTGTACCATGCTGAAATATAAAGCAGAATGGTCAGGAAAAATCTACATAGAAGTAGATAGATTTTTCCCTAGTTCCAAAACTTGTAATCACTGTTTGCATCGAACTAGCGAAATGCCCTTGGATATTCGCCTGTGGCAATGTCCTAAATGCGGAACTTTGCACGACCGAGATATCAATGCCGCTAAAATTATCCGAGATGAAGGTTTACGAATGTTAGAGGTAGGGCATACCTCGGTAGCTTCTGGAGAACGAGTAAGACCAAGCAAAGGCACTGCTTTTGTGAGGCCTTGTTCTGTGAAGGAAGAATAACCGCTCATGAAAGGACGGTGAGTGTCAATAACCCCCTTTACGATCTAGCAAGTTTATTTCTCCCCCTCGGACCCTCTCTGTCATTTCTATCGCTATCTGGAGGACTTGAATATGCTCAGTCAATCTGAAAGCCTGATTAAAAACACCAAAAAAGCTATCAAAAATCTGTTATTTGGATTGGTATGACCAAAATCCGCAAGGTAGATATTCGAGGCTTCAAATCCATATACTCAACAACGATCGAACTAGGTAGAGTCAATTGCTTCATCGGAGCCAATGGAGTAGGCAAAAGCAACCTGCTGGAAGCCCTTGGTGTCTTGGGGGCAGCAGCTAATGGGGTCGTGGATGATGAAAGCTTATTGCGTCGTGGCGTGCGAGCTGGATTGCCACGCCTGTACAAAAGCTCCTTTGCTACCGAACGCACCCCCGCTCACATCGCCATTGAGGTGGCAGGTGAAAGCAACGAAATCTATCGTGTTTCCTTGCTCAATCCCCTCGATTCCCCCGAACCCGCTTGGTCTTACAAAACCGAAGTCCTCAGTGACGGAGAAAGGGAGATCGTTTCGGGTGGTGTTCGTAGCAAGAAAAACCTCAACGAGAAGGCTGGACTGGCTGCATTGCAACTGGTAGAGCTACAACCAACCAATCCCGCTGCCCAGTTAATGCAGCGCCTCCAAGAGTTTGCGATTTATTGTCCCAACACGCCCACCCTACGCGGCATCGTACCCGATCAACAATCCCGTGCGCCCGTCGGTTTGAGTGGCGGACAAATCGCTGAGGGTTTTGCAGCTTTACGCAAGCACTTAGACAATGGGGAAGAAGAGAGTACCGACATCCTAGAGCAGGTGCTAGAACTGATCGACTGGGTAGCAGATATCCAGGCCACCAGCCACGGGGCTACCCTATTGTCGCCCAAAGTGCCACGCACTAAGCTACTCCTGAAATTTACCGATCGCTTCATGAACCAAAACCGTAACGAGCTAACAGCTTACGATGCCAGTGAAGGAGCACTTTATGTGATTTTTACCGCCCTGCTCTGTCTGCTACCCCAAGCTCCCCATCTGCTGGCGCTCGATAACCTAGACCAAGCTCTCAATCCCCGCTTACTGGTGCGACTCATCTCCCGCCTATCCGGTTGGCTACACTTCAACGATCGCGATCGGCAACTGCTATTTACAGCGCACAACCCCGCCGCCCTAGATGGGCTAGACTTATCAGATCCTGAAATTCGCCTATTCGTCGTGGAACGCAATAGCAATGGACAAACTTGCGTGCGTCGCCTAGAAGTAACCGCCGAACTGACAAGCCTCAATCAACAATACCCCCTATCTCGTCTGTGGCTGATGGGACATCTGGGAGGCGTGCCCAATGTCTGATTTACGTATTGCCCTAGTAGCCGAGGGGCCGACGGACTATGTGGTAATTGAAGCAGCCCTCAAATCCGTGCTAGCCAAGCCCTTTACGATGGTTCTACTGCAACCAGAAGCTACTCAAGGCATTATGGGGACAGGTTGGTGCGGTGTACTCAAATGGTGCCAAGCGGCGCCTCAGCGACATCATGGTTCAATAGATAGCGATCCCACTCTGGTGGGCTTTGATTTAATCATCATCCATTTGGATGTTGATGTGGCGAGCAAGCAATATGGTGACTGCGGCGGAGCGTTAGCAGCCATCGCCCAAGATAGTAACTGGGGAAGTCTCCCCTGCATGCAGCCCTGCCCGCCAGTATCTGATACAGTAAACTTCCTAGGTGTAGTGATTAAAAGCTGGTTGGGACAGGTAACACCCGGCGATCGAACATTATTTTGTCTACCTGCCCAGTCTTCAGGTACTTGGTTAGCTGCTGCTGTTCTGGATTCATCTCACCGAAGAACGGGCGGGAAGCCCCTGGCTTCAGACATGGGGAGGAACGCTGCTGCGGTTTTAACCGCCTTGAACTATCTTTGTCATATGTGATAGAATTGGCGGCATGAAACAAGTATTGACAGTAGCTTGCAAGATTGAAGTCTCTCCTGAAGTGGCCCCTAAATTGGAGGAAACGCTTCAGGCGTTTTCTGATGCTTGCACCTATATCAATCAAACTGTCGATCCTAAACTGACAAATAAACCTCGCATTCAAGGCTTGGTTTATGAGCAGGTGAGGGAGCAATTTGAGCTGTCTGCTAACGCAGTGCGATTCGGGCAATTGCCCGTGTCTGTAGCAACCGTAAAACCGCCAAACAAAACGGCAAGCCTGTCCGAGCATTCAAACCAACTAGCGTTGACTATGATGCTCGGATCTTTGCATTTAGAGAGAAGGATTGGACAGTTAGCCTGACGTTGGTAGGTGGACGGGAGCGATTCAAACTCGCTATTGGCAACTATCAGCTTGGACTGCTTAAGGGAACTTCTCCTAGCAGTGCGACCCTGTGTAAGCGCCAAGATGGAAGCTACTACGTCAACATCCAGATTAAGTCTGAAGCCCCAGATCCCATGCCATCCAAACGAGTGATTGGCGTAGATATGGGTCGCAGAGATATTGCAGTTACCTCCATTGGGGATAAGTGGGATGGACAGCAGATAACGGATATCAGAGACAAATTTGTCAGAGTCAGAGCATCGCTCCAACAAAAAGCCTCGAAAGGCACAAGATCTACTCGCAGACGAGCGAGACAGATTTTGCAACGGCTGTCGGGCACAGAGCGACGTTATCAGACTTGGCTGAACCATAACATCAGCAAATTGATTGTGCTGTCGGCACTTCAACACAATGCCATCATTGCGATTGAAGATTTGACAGGTATCAGAGAACGCACCAATCAGCAACCGAGAAACAAGACTGAACGCAGGCGCTCTAACAGTTGGGCATTTTTCCAACTGCGATTGTTCTTAAGCTATAAGAGCGTCAAGTTAGGGGTTGAATTGGTTGCCGTCAATCCGGCATACACTTCTCAAACTTGCCACAAGTGCTTGCACATTCATCCGGCCAAAGGCAAGTCTTATCGGAGTGGCAAAGCGTTTAAGTGTGGGCATTGTGACAATCATTGCGATGCTGATGAAAATGGTTCAAAGGTAATTGAACTCGTTGGGGGTTCCGTAAACAACCCCAGAGGTTCGGTATTGTCTTGCAATCTTGCAGACCATATCAGGGCTACAGAAAGCCCCCGGCTTCTAGCCGTGGGGTAGTTTACCCATTGCTGGCTAACGGCGAGTGCGATCGATCGCTAGAGTCGAGACTAGAGCAACTCCCCAAGGCTCTACGCATCAAGAAAACAAAAAGGGAGTACAGTTTTCATGCTCCACATATTACGCAAAAATGGTTACAAGTCAAGCAAATCTGTACTCAAGCAGAAGATTTTGAGCATCTTGTTTTAGCAACAATCAAGTCTATGCTGTAGAAAAGTTGATAACCATACTTGAGGTCTGTTGTGAGTTACTTCGCTACCGGAAGCCTGCTCAAATCAACCTCTGATATCAATTCCGGCCCGGAGGCCGGAATTGATATCAAATCCGCGCTTCATCCTCGGGCGTAAAGTCGAATCCTGCGGCCAACAAATAATTCGCGCAATTTTCATTTTTTTGACCCCTCCTTCTACAGTCAACAGTCATCAGTCAACAGTCATTAGTCATTTGCAATATAGATGCAAAAAATTGTGAAATCTCTTCAGTGGATCTGATGTGATAAACACTTTTGGTATTTTGGGCGCGATCGACATACTCGCGATATCTGGGAGTCAAATACTTGTGACACAACCAAAGAACGCGGTAACTATTAATTGAACTCTTCAAGATGGGGCTCTTTTCCGGCCAGCCTTCTGGTAGCCTAAAGCTACCTGTGATTAGCCGTTTAGTCACCCACCAGAAATGCACGTATAGTGGCAGATCGACAAAAACCAGACTATCCGCCTCGTTGAGTCGAATCCAGACGGTTTCCATACAACCAAACCCGTCTATAATCCATCGGTCAGTAGCCAAAATTTTCTCATGGATACGCTTATATTCTTCATTTGGAACCTCAGCGCCCCCAGATTGATATTGAATCTTATCCAAGGGGTAAAGTGGCAAACCAGTGATTTCTGATAATCTCTTGCTGAGAGTTGATTTACCGCCTCCAGCGTTGCCAAACACGGCTACTTTTTTCATAGTTATCCCTCTTAGTAATCATGCAGTTTGTAGCAAGATTTTGGAGAATTGCTATAACAACTGAAGTAGTAGGGTGCGTCAGCTTCGAGAATCTGGGCTACCCATCCCATCCCTACCAACGGACGCACCTTACAAGCTGCATAAGTGAAATTTTACACTACCGCTTCCCCGTTACCCATTCACAAAAACGATCGCCGTAAGCTGACTTTGATTTACACCCTGCACGATTCCCAAATAATTACTGCCAGACTTAATCGCCGTAGAAGCGACACTTGCACCTCCATCCAACTGCAAACTCACAGCTTCAAAAGTCAAGTTTGCAAATCCGATACCGTCAGTCAAACCAATTTTATCCCCAGCCCCAAAATCGACGATCACATCCGCCCCAATTAAAGTAGCCGAAGCAGACAAACCTCCGGCTAAAATAAACGTATCATTTCCGCCGCCGCCCGTCAGCATATCTTGCCCGCGATCGCCCGCCAACAACTCGTCGCCGTTACCGCCAATCAAGACATCATCTTCTTTGCCGCCGCGAATAGTATTGTTACCGTCAGATCCGATTAGTCGATCGTTATCGTTGTTGCCGCTGATAAAATCATTGCCAACACCGCCATCAATTAAATCGGATTCTTTGCCGCCGGATAAGCTGTCATTGCCTCCTGCGCCATTAATTGTATCCGCACCTTGCATTCCATTAATGCTATCAGCACCTTCTCCCCCGGTGATATTGTCTTTGCCGGAAAGGGCAAAAATTGGCAATCCCGCAGCATTTGTCGGTATTTGAGTATCGGCACTATCTGATAGGAAATAATTGCCGCCACTGGCTGTATTTTTGGGTGCTTGTGTCGGGCTGCCGTCCCCTGTAGCATTGGGTATTGGCGAAGTAATAGATATAGTGTTGGGTGTGGGAGTAGGTGTGGGAGTAGGTGTGGGAGTAGGTGCGGGATTGACACTACCGTCAAGAGAAGTCGCAAAAACTTGCGTCCAATAGTGATTCCAATTTTCTGTGCCAGTATCATCGGCTAAGAAATAGTAACCAATTCCAATTTCTTTGAGATTAGGGTTAAGAATGTTAGTCCGGTGGCCGCTGCTGTTCATCCACGATGATACAACTTGTTCAGGTGTAGAAGAGCCCGCAGCAATGTTTTCTGCCGCCGCTGAGAATTTATAGCCCGTTGCAGAAATCCGACTTCCTAATGACGAACCATCTTTTCCGGTATGGGAAAAGAAGTCTTGCAGTGCCATGTTTTGGCTGTGATTTCCCGCCGCATTTAGTAACTGAGTATTTAAGGTTAGCGGGGACAAACCTAATTTGCTGCGTTCGATGTTGGTAAGTTCTAAAACTCTGTTAATAAAGTTTTGATTGGTGGTTGAAGTTGGTGCAACTTGAGAGACCGATCGCTCTCCTATTACAATGTCAGAGGACTGATAACCGGAATTTTGTAGTTGTTCAAGCATGGGGACGTTCAAGAGTTTTAAGAGTTTTTTTGCTGGTAGATGACTTACCCTCTTAACGATAGTTTCCCCGATCGCTAGCTGGCCCGGCACAATTCAATAATTGTGTTAATCCCTGCCGCTGCTGTATTTATTTTGATTATAGCTGTTCTCAAAGTGGGGATGTCAAGAGGCTGGCTCTGATTGGAAAATGGAAGAGTACGCTCGAATTTAAGGAGAGTTTCAAAGGAATTTGCGATCGCCCGTGGCATCAATACAATTTTAGATTTTATACCAATTTAATGTGAAGTTGCACATATCTCGATCCCCCTCGCATACCCCCTACTCCCCCTGATTGTTGGGGAGTAGGGGTTGACTTTGAGAAGAATCTTGTTCCCCCCTCCGGCGGGGGGCTAGGGGGGATCGGATTCTATGCAACCTCATAAAAAATTGGTATTAGATTTGAGATTTGAGATTTTTCCTGATTAGTATGGTTTACGCGGCGCACCCAGCCCGCTGGCTTGCTGGCTAGAAACCCGGTTTCTACGATTTTTGCAGAGAGGAACGACAAATATAGGAAGAAACCGGGTTTCTGAATTCTGTGTGCGATCGCCAACTAAGTTTTTAGTAGAATCCTCACAAAAAAATCTAAATTAATTCAAAATTCACAACCGCGCAGGGTTGTTCTGGATCACAAAAGCAATCTCAAGATTTCAAACTATTTTCTTGTCCGACTTTAGCCTCCTGAGCAACTTGATCAACCTCATCTTTGGCGAGAATTTCCAAAGCTGTCTGTGCTTCTGCACCGCCCAACCGCCCCAAAGCTTGGGCGACTCTGTAACGGATCTGCCAATCTGCATTGGAAGCGTAGGGAAGCAGCAGCGGCAGCGCCCGTTTATCTCCCAATTCACCTAATGCACTAATGGCAATGGTTTGGATTAATTCGTTTTCAGAAGTCAGGGCATTTTCTAACATCGGAAAGGCTTTCGGATCTCCCATTTCTCCCAAAGCCGCGACGATGCTTAGTTGCACCAGCCATTCAGAGGTACTGCTATAAACTTGCTGCAAATCTTCTAAAGCATCGGTTAATTTCAATGCGCCCAAAGCATCGGCTGCTGCTGCTTGCACGTCGGGTTCGGGGTCGTTGTTCAGGCTGTTTCGCAGTACCTCTAAAGCGTTCGGCAGATTCTGCGTACCGAGGGTTGATAATTGGCTGACTGCTGCGTAGCGAACCCGGACGTTTTTGTCGCCGATCGCAATTTGAATTAGTTTATAGGCGAGCGCGGGTTCTAGTTGCCGCAGTTGGTTGACTGCTCGCAGTCTTTCGCCAAAATCCTCGGAATTCAGCAATTGTTCGACAGACTCAGGGGTAATGCTCATTCGATTTTAAATTTGATAATTGGGAAGAAGGAAGAAGGAAAAAGGAAGAAGGAAGAAGGAAGAAGGAAGAGGGGAGATGGGAGATGGAAGAGGGGAGATGGGAGATGGAAGAGGGAAGATGGAAGAGGGAAGAAGAAGCAAGAAAGAAGAAGCAAGAAAGAAGAAGCAAGAAAGAAAAAATTGCTTTGCGTCTATTCCTGACTTCCGTGTCGTCAATCTCGGTAATTGGTAATTGCAAAAAGTCAGCGAGATTGAAAGAGCGATTCCCTACGGGATAGCTTCGCACGCGCGTACTCATTTTCTGATACAGTCCTGGAACTGCAACAGTTAATTTAAGATTCGGCAGCCATCGAGCGAATAATATCTCCCCTAGTGAGGATGCCGATTACTTTGCCCGCAGGATCAAGCACCGGCAATCGATGGATGCTGCGATCGTGCATCAGTTTGGCAGCTTCTTGGACAGATTTGTCGGGCCCGATGGTAACTGGGTCTGTACTCATCGCTTCTCCTACTGTTTGTCCTAAAGCCTTGTGGAGTTCTCGCTCGTAACGAGAGGGATTTTCCAAATAAATTACGCTGTCGAGCACCATTATGTAAGCGGGGGGAGTTACGCCGGTTTCCCGCCACATCAAGTCGGTTTCGGAGATGACTCCTACCAACAAGTCATTCTCATCTACGACGGGAAGACCGCTAATGCGTCGATCGGCTAAAATTTTAATCGCTTCGTTCAAGGGCATTTCGGGTCGCGCCAAAATCGGGTCGCGGCTCATTACATCGGCTACTGTTTTTGGCATGATTAGGGGTTGATTGAGTTGTTGCTCTAAATCGATCATATAGGGAAAGGGCGGCACAGACTGAAGAAAGGCAGCTCTGCTGAAGGGATTCGTTAGAAAGTAGAAGGAAGGAAAAAGCTTGAATGCCAGAATTTTGCTGTTTTTTTCGATCGCACTATAAAATTCTGCCCTTTGCCGGACTCCGGCGAGCGATCGGTCTGACCAAAATTAATGGGATTCAAGCCCCGTCCTTCTAGGACGGCTTTTTCTTGGTTTTCAAATTCCTAATTAACTCTCTAAGAACATCAGACTTAGTTCTGCCAACCGCCACACAATATTTTTCAAGTATCTCTAATTCAAAGTCTTCGAGCCTAAAATCTAATCGTTTTTTCATGAGTTTGTACGGATATATGGTGTACAATACTAGCATGAAATCACGCTACCAGTACCGAATTTATCCATCCGAGCAACAACGCAAAGATCTGGCAAGGCTCTTTGGTTGTGTGAGAGTCGTATGGAACGACGCTCTGGCACTGTGTAAGAAATCGGAGAAACTACCTAGCAATGGAGATTTGCAAAAAATATGCATTACTCAAGCCAAAAAGACCCAAGAGCGTGAGTGGTTGAGCGAGGTTTCTAATATCCCATTACAGCAATCTATTGCTGATTTAGGTGTAGCTTGGAACAACTTTTTCGCATCTATTAAGGGAAAAAGAAAAGGCAAAAAGGTTAATCCCCCTAAATTTAAGCAGCGGACAAACAGACAGTCAGCCCGTTTCCGAAAAGGGGGATTTAGCATCAAAGCTGCCAAGGTTTTCTTAGCCAAAATTGGGTGTATTAAGACTAAATGGTCGCGACCTCTGCCGTCTGAACCAAGTTCAGTCACCGTTATTAAAGACACCGCAGGGCGCTACTTCCTTAGTTTTGTTGTTGAGGTGCAGCCCGAAACCAAGCTAGCTTCTAACCCAGCAGTGGGTATTGATTTGGGCATAAAAATTTTTGCGGCGCTCAGCACGGGAGAGCGAGTGGCAAGCCCCAGCTACTCAAAGTTAGACCGTAAAATTCGACGCTCTCAACGCAAGTTATCACGACGCTCTAAAACATCAAAGCGGCGTGAACGGATGCGATTGAAGGTGGCGAAACTCAAAGCAAAACTGCGAGATATCCGCAAGGACTTTCTGCATAAACTATCGACTAAGGTGATAAACGAGAACCAAGTTATCGCCCTAGAAGATTTAAACGTCTCCGGACTCCTGAAGAACCGCAAATTATCCAGAGCAATCAGCTCCGCTGGATGGCGGGAATTCAGAACAATGTGTGAGTCTAAGTCGGAGAAAGTTGGACGTGAGGCAAGTTGTCATCAGCAGATGGGAACCAACCAGCCAAGTTTGTTCGGATTGTGGTTACCGCTGGGGCAAGTTAGACCTTTCGGTGAGAGAAATTGTCTGTATGAATTGCGGCACTCTTCACGACAGAGACGACAACGCCTCAAAAAATATAGAACAAGTCGGGGTAGGGCATATCCACGACTCAAAATGGGCAGGGAGGGAGTGTAAGACCTCAATTGAGGCAGTTCCCGATGAACTGTCAACCCGTCTAAAGTACGAACAGTTAACTCTGTTCGACTGGTAGGGAATCACCGCGCCTTCAGGCCGGTGAGGATGTCAAAAGATTGTTAAGATATATTAAAGATCGGATAAATCCTTACCAATGCCAGAATCTCCAGCCACAGAACCAGACTCCCAACCAGAAGCGCGCTGTGTATTGGTTTGCCAGTATCAATCTTGCCTGAAAAATGGTTCAGCAGCAGTGCTAGCTGCTTTTGAAGCTCAACAAGTTGCAGGGGTGAAAGTGGAAGCCTGTAGTTGTCAGGGACAGTGCACCACTGGCCCGACTGTGCGAGTTACCCCAGACGAAATTTGGTATTGTCGAGTTAAACCGAGTGATGTACCGTTGATTGTGGAAGAGCACCTCAAAGGGGGAAAACCTGTAGAGGCGCTGTTCAATCCGAGAATTCATGCGCGTTATTATTATTAATATTGACTTGATTCGGTGACACTTCCAAGCTCTGGCGCATCTAAATTTTAATAGTTATTGTTAAGGAACTGGCACTTTGAAAATCCAAGGAATTGCGCTTAGTTTGTTAGTCCTAATTATGGGGCGTCCGTCGGCGGTTGCTGCTCAAACGTCGGCGGTTGCTGGCGATATTTGCCCTAGGGAATTGGGGGCACAAGTAGATGCGATCGCCAACCGTCCCGAATTTAGCCGATCGCGCTGGGGCATTTTGATTCAACCTCTATCTTCTACTGCTACTCTCTACAGCCGCGATGCCCAAAAATATTTTATTCCAGCATCAAATGCCAAGCTGCTAACCACAGCCGCTGCTTTACAGAAACTCGGTGGAGACTTTCGGATTAAGACATCGGTTTACAGCGGCGAAAATGGGAGTTTGTACGTTGCCGGCAGGGGAGATCCGAGCATTGCAGAGGCTCAGTTGAAATCCTTGGCGCAGCAGTTGAAGCAGCGGGGAATCAGTCAAGTTAACCAGTTGATTGGGGATGACAGCTATTTTCAAGGCAGTGCAGTCAATCCGAATTGGGAATGGGAAGACGCGCAAGCTGGCTACGGAGCGCCGATTAACAGTTTAATTTTCAATCAAAACGCGATCGACCTTCTTTTGTCCCCACAGGCGATCGGGCAACCTCTGAAAGTTACTTTTGCCGAACCAAAGCTGGCAAATCAGTGGCAACTTCAGAACAATACTGTTACCGTCGCTCAAAACGAATCTGAGTTTATTGAAGTTGGCCGGGAGTTCGATCGACCTATAATTCGAGTGGGCGGACAGTTGAAAGTTGGTGCAGAACCTGAATCAGCTTATGTCGCAGTTGTCAACCCCGCTAATAATTTTTTGCAGCAGTTTCAGCAAGTTCTGGCGGCTGAGGGAATTCCTGTTAAACAGGCTTTAGTTGCATCTGCCTCTCGCAATTTAAATCAAGAATTAGCGACCGTTGAATCGCCGCCGCTGGCGGAATTGGTGAGAGAAACTAATCGAGTAAGCAACAATCTTTATGCAGAAGTTTTATTGAGATTGTTGGGGAAAGTTACAGACAAGATGCCTGTGCCACAAACACTCACAGGCAAGATGCCTGTGCCACAAGAGGATACAGGTGAAAGCGGTTTGAAAGAGTTAAAAACAGTTTTAACTCAATTAGGAGTAAATCCAAACAGCTACAGATTAGCCGACGGTTCCGGCTTGTCTCGCCACAATTTAATTACTCCAGAAGCCTTAGTGGAAACTTTGAGATTTATGGCCAATTCACCTGCTGCATCTATTTACCGCCAGTCACTGCCGATCGCTGGCGAGAGCGGCACTTTGAAAAATCGCTTTAATGTTACACCAAATCGCGTAATTATGCAAGCAAAAACAGGAACAATGAGCGGAGTTTCGGCGCTGTCGGGATATATCGAAGTTCCGAATTACGAGCCGCTGGTGTTTAGCATTATCGTCAATCAATCTGACCTATCGACTGCAAAAATGCGATCGGCAACGGACGAAATTGTGCTATTATTGAATCGCCTGCGCCGCTGTTAAAACAATACATTTAAGGTGAGCAACTTGAGTTCAGTAGTTACACCTAAAAAACAGGACGCCCCAAAACCCTACAAGTTTTAAGTTTAATTAGATTGCAGCGGCGGGGCTCGAAAAGCAGCTACAATAAAAGTAGAAAAATTAACACCATTGGGACGTTTTAGCCTGCTACCAGTCGGCGGGTTCTGTACTTCCCGAAAATAAGTCTAACTTTCCCACTATGAATTCTTTAGATTCCGAACAGCAACACATCTTTGTCGAAACCAACAACATCCGCCTGCACTGCGTTTCTCAAGGAGAAGGCGAGCTCGTTCTCCTCCTGCATGGGTTTCCAGAGTTTTGGTACTCTTGGCGTCATCAAATCCCTGCTTTAGCGCGTCATTTCAAGGTGGTAGTGCCGGATTTGCGGGGCTACAACGATTCCGACAAGCCGGAAAGCGGCTATGATTTGGATACGCTAAGCGCCGATATTCGCGGTTTGATTGCGAGCCTCGGTTATACAAAAGCTCACGTTGTAGGTCATGATTGGGGAGGGGCGATCGCGTGGCACTTAGCTCAAAAATTCCCCGAACAACTCAACCGCTTGGCAATTTTAAACGCTCCGCACCCGCAGCGATTCATGCAGGAAATGGCGAGCAATTTAGATCAAATTCGCCGCAGTTGGTACGTTTTGGCATTTCAGGTTCCCGGCATTCCCGAATTGTTGATCCGGCAAAACTTGAAAGATTTTGTTCACAATGTTTTCCAAGGACAAGCTGTTCGCAAAGGATCTTTTAGCGCTGAGGAAACTAAGATTTATCAGACTGCTTTAGAAAAGCCGGGAGTATTAGCCGCCGCTATCAATTATTACCGGCAGATGTTTCATCCGCAGAGGCTTTGGAATTTGGGGCAGAAATTAGAACCTGTGACAGTTCCTACTTTGGTGCTTTGGGGAGAAGATGATGCGTTTTTGAGCCACAAACTTGTAGAAGGTTTAGACAGATTAATTACGGCTCCGTTTAAGTTGAAATTAGTTCCTCACTGTGGTCACTGGATTCAGCAGGAAGCGCCGCAAACGGTGAATCGAGAATTGCTGAGTTTTCTGAGAAATTCTTCTGCTTCTGTGGCTTTGGCATAGAAAAAAATTAACGCTTGCACATAAGAACGGGCTCTCCGGCCCGTTCCACAAAAATTCAATGTTCTTGTGGAACGGGCCGGAGAGCCCGTTCCTAATATCTGACGCACCCTACTTATTTATTAGTCCCAGAGCAAATTTTCTTGGATTAGCAGTGCAATCATCGCACTTCTGGAACAAACACCGAGTTTGATAAAAATCCGCCTCACGTAAGTAGCAACCGTCCAGTGACTGATATTTAAATTTTTGGCAATACATTTGTTGGGCAGGCCTTGGGCTATTAATTGCGCGATCGCTCTTTCGCGTGGACTCAGGCTAATTTCCGCTTTGTAACTTATGCTTTGCATACTTTTCCAATGAGGTAAGGAGTTAATATCTAATCAATTAAGGGTAGAATTCCGAGTTTTTCTCGAACTTCAGATAAAGGAGTTTCCCAATCAGATGCAACGTCCCAATTAATTAGCCGAGTGGCTAATTTTCCGTGTTTTAAGCCTTTGATAATTTGTCCGATCGCGCATTTGCCGCTGATCAGTCCAACTAACACTAAAATCGCACAGGAAGGGCGAAATACTTGAGCGCGAGTAAACGCTTGAAGTACAAATTCATCTTCTGTTGAAGCCGAAAGACCTGTCAGAACGTGCCAAACGTCGTGGTTTCGCTGAATCCAGTCTCCCGATGCGATCGGCTCAAAGCCTTGTTCGTCTAGAAATCGCGCCACTTCGCACCCTAATGTTCCTGCTGGCAGTTGGCGCAATTTTTCCAAGTCTATTTCAAAATGTCGATCGCTCTCAATTTGAGGATTAATTGTTTGAGCCATTTTTAATATAACTCCTAGTTGACCGTCAGCCATGATTGATTCTCCCTTCAACAATGATTTAAGTTTCGGGCAAATTAATTGGTGTTTGTCAAGTTCATTTTTGCGCTGAATCAAGACGACTTTTTTTACCTACTCAGCTTAGAAACCGTACTTTCTGTCAAAGCAATGGGGTTTCAGGAGCTTTTACATTTCTTTACAAGCATTCTTAGATTTGAAATCTGCTACCTGTAAAAATCGCCCTAGTTTTTCTAATCACAACTTGACCCACCGGGAAGTACCCGTAAAATCCACAGTATTCAGCGGTGATTGGAACTCCCTTACTTACGTATATAAATTTATTCTGCTGCTAATTATTGGAACCTGCAACGAGTCAGAAGTTGAAGCTTGCAGGCCTCGTGATGCAGGTGCATACAAGTGAAGAGAGTTGAAGGGAGGTGAAGTAAGGTGAAGTTATCCAGAGTTGATGTTTAGGAATTACGCAGTAAGCTGTTGTGCATTTAAATAGAAGGTCAAAAAACAATCTAATTCTTGTGGGGTGGGCGTCTCGCCCGCCCTGAATATGCAATTTAAATGCGTGACAGCTTAGTGCCAATCCCCCGTGGTTGCCGAATTTGTCGTGGCAATCATGGGGGGTTGCCCGTATGTCGTTAGAATGTCGCTCAAATGAGTGACACTCATTTGAGCGACTGGTCAAATATCTTCACCAACAGCTACAAATAAAGTAGAGATTCATACAAGGTGTTGCTGTGAAAAAACTTTCCATTTTGTTATCCACAGGAGTTGTGTCATTGATTTGGTGCGCTGCTGCTAGCGCTACCACTTATGTTAATCCTAACGGTAAAACTACTTTAAACTTGTCAGAAAAAGGAAACAATCGCAGCGGTTTTTACTTAACCAAAGTAGGCAATCGGGAATTTTTTGGCAATATTCAAATTACCCGTTCCGAAGGAGCAGCAGGCTCTTACTATTACAATGGGACTTTCAAAGACAGTGCGACCGGCCCTGGCAGAAAAATTGTTTGTTCTGGAGATATTGCCATTGTCAGGCGTCAAGTGGGAAGAAGCAGCCAATTGGGAGCCGAAGTTACTTGGAAGGTGAAAGCAGGAGAAAATTGTCCTTCTATTGGCCAGACATTTAAAGTAAATTTAGTCGAAGCTTTACCGCGTCCTAATGCAAGTGGCGACTATACTTCTAGCAATGCTAATACTTGGTCGAGTCCAACAAATGGTTTTGTAACTTGGCCTGCTTGGCGAGTCACCTCGCGAGATGGACAACTCAACTGCCGCAAGACCGCAAACGGAGCAATTCAACAAGTTTACCGCGCGGATAAAGATACAGTTGCTGCTGAACTCAGGGGAGCAAATGCGATTACGATGGCGAACGGTCAACCCTGGTTGCTGACAAGACAAGGCTGTTATGTGCGCGCTAATTCTCAATACGTTCAGCCAGTTTCTATGCCTGAATAAGTGTTAGTAAATATGGAGCATCTCAATGAAAGCAGCCAAGCTAGAAATTGGAGTTTTGAGGCAATAGGCAGAAGGAAGGAGCCAGAAGAAGTATTTTTACAAATATGAGATGCTCCCAGTTCCGCTGTCAGAGCCACGCGGCTTACCAAAAGACATGAATCCAGTTTACAAGGAGTATTTTGAAAACAATTCTGTTGGGATAGAGCATCACTTTACTTGGTTTATGGTTCAGGAAGTTATTGAATATGATGGGGAGGGAATGTTTTTACCATGCACGGGTTATGTAGACCGTCGATATGCTTATCCGTTTCATAATTCAGGTTGTTTTTCACAGGATTTGCTCAAGAATAAACCTGTTTATAAGTCAATACGATTCAGTTAAGGAAAATTGTAGCGAAAATGTTGGGTGGAGTGAAACGGAGGGTTCGTTCCACGGGCCCAACCTACGCACGATCGGTTTTTTTAGCACTAACTGAACCGTATTGCGTCAATCGATTTTAGATTTTAGATTTTAGATTTTAGATTGACCCCACGGATAAATGCGGGGGCTTGAGGATCTTCGATTTTCGATTTGGGATTGATTCCACGGATAAATCACGTGGCGGGTAGCATCAAGAAATTCCTGGTCATAAAATTAAAATTAAAGTGCTCAAAGAATCGCCGAGTTTCCTGTTAAACAAAAACGTCGCACCATAGCTACAGCCTGCCAAGGAGGATGTCAATCAGAATAGTGGTATCGACAAGAGATAATCGTTAGATACTCGTCATCCACAGCATAAACTAATCGATTCGTATCATCAATTCGCCTCGACCAAAAACCAGCCAGATTCTCCCTCAGTGGTTCTGGCTTTCCGATCCCCTCAAACGGCAATCGGATTGTTGCCTCAATTAGCTTGTTAATTCGTTTTAACGTTTTCTTGTCTTGCCCTTGCCAATATAAATAATCGCCCCAAGCCTCATCCGTCCATGCTAACTTTCTAGTCATCCAACAAATGTCGATCCACCACTTTCCCCTGCTTAAACTGAGCGATAGAACGCTCCAAATGGGCAGCATTGGCGGGAGATTTGAGTAAATGAACTGTTTCCAGCAAACTATTAAATAACTCTAGCGACATCACCACGGCATCCTCCGCATCCCGTCTCGTGATGATGGTATAGTCCGTATCTTCCACTACTCTGTCTAAAACAGCCTTGAGGTTATTTCTCGCTTCGCTAAAAGAAACAATATTCATCAGAAAGAGGGGTTTGAAACCCCGTCCTTTTAGGACGGCTTTACATTGAGTTAAAAGATGCAGCGGGGTGGAGGGGTATGGTTGCCCCAAGGCGTGAGGTATGGTTGCCTCAATCTCCTTTCGGAGTAAAGTTAGCACGCGCCTTTGTTTAGTGAGCTTGTTAGGCCCAAAGCACTGTAAAGCGTGACCTTAGAACTGTTTAACTCTCAACGATAGAGCAAGGGACTAGCTACGCATCAAGCGGGTATCGTGACTCAAAAAACGTAGTCAATTAAGACGCTTGGCTGGTCAGAACGGCTTGTTAGATCTCTCCTTCAAGCCTCATGCCTTTAGGCTGAGGTTCCTGACCTACTTGACATTTGTACTACTTACTGTACAAGTATAGCAATCCGCAATATATTTGGCAATCCGGATCTCATATCATGTCCGGTCAATTTACTGGTTCTATGGCTGGAGCCTGGGAACCGATACCTAGAGTCCGAGCCGAAGCCGAGCGAAAATTAAATTCGAGGCTCGCTTGTCGCTGTGGAGCGTTTCTTTCGCAAAGAACGAAAGTAACGAGTAAAACGAGTAAACCAGTAAATTCGATCGCGCCGAAGCATAATTTACTGGTTTTACTTCCAGGCTGTGTTACTGGTTTACTGACTGTGCCTCTTAACCCATGTAAGCGACAAGCGAGCCGAAGCCGAGCGAAAATTAAATTCGAGGCTCGCTTGTCGCTGTTGAGCGTTACTTTCGTTCTTTGTGAAAGTAACGAGTAACACGAGTAAACAACCAGTAAACGAGTAATAATTGAGGAGTGACATCTCCCACACTAATCCGAAGCGGATATAGTGTGGGCTTCCAAGACAATCCGGCTATCGCTTAGGAGGCTCT
>NZ_JAUBTL010000042.1:0-69770 GCF_036702475.1 Microcoleus sp. D2_18a_B4 | reverse complement strand
AGGGTTGATTAGGAAACTGGAAAATCAATAAAAAGCCGTCGTAGAACGACGGGGCTTCAGACCCAGTTTTTTGGTGAGTTTTAGTTGCGATCGCACAACTTTAGCATCTGCCGGGAAAAATTTCGTCGGTGAAACTTTGGAGTGTCGATGCGGCTAAAGTATAAGCTGCCGAACTTGACAAATTGCTCGCCATCGGCTGTCCCGGGCTCGGAGACTACCTACAATACAATCTTCGGGTTGAGTGCGATCGGCATTTATGCAAAAAAACTGACAATTGAGATTTATTGGCAATTGCCGGAAACCTGTTTTGCCTGAATTTTAAAATCGGGCGATCGGCGGCCGATTTGTCGCTATTCTTGTCTTATTGTAATATAATTTTACGCAAGGGGTAATAGCAAATGTACTGCCACAGGTCGCAGATGTCTATCCATCTGAACCAAATTAATGTCATCAAACATTAAAAATAGTTATGACTGTTATATTCGGATTAGTAAAATCTTGGATATATAAAATTTACTACATAGTCAGGTTTCAAAAGGGTGTCTGCTGTTAAATCAATCTAACCTGCAATATCGTTTCCGGGGACACCAGCACGATTTAAGGCAAAAAAAATCCTGCTGAATTAACTGGATTCCAGGGAGCAGAGGGAAGTTGATAACTAAGCTATAAAAAGAGTTGAAAAGGCCGTCTAAATAGTAGGCAAGACTCCAGCAGCCAACCGCAACTGCCAATTACCAAAGGAGGGAGCAGTGTATGAAACTGACGGGTTGAGTCCCCTAAAATCGCCGCTTGGTTTGCGATCGACTCTACAGGAATTAACCCTGTACGACTTTTTCCTAGAATCTGAGTGTCAGGGGGACGAAGTTGCTAAAATTTTTCAAGCAAACCCTTTACTTCCCGGCATCATCATCACTCAGGAAGGAAAGTTTATAGGGATGATTTCGCGGCGGCGTTATTTTGAACACATGAGCCGCCCCTACAGCTTGGAGTTATTTTCTCAACAGCCTTTGTTCATACTCTACCGCTTTACTAAAACGGATATGTTGGTTCTCGATCGCGAAACCTCAATTGTGACGGCAGTGCGGCAGTCTTTGGAGCGATCGCCCGAACTAATCCACGAACCAATTGTAGTACAAGTAGAACCGGAAACTTACAAACTTTTAGACGTACACCAACTGCTGCTTTCTCAGTTGCAAATTCACGAGTTATCAACCGTGGCGATGCGAGAGTCGCAAGCGCAATTGAGACATCAAGCCCAACAGCTCGAACTGGCCCTGCTGGAACTTCAGCGCACTCAAACTCAACTAATTCAAACAGAAAAAATGTCTTCTTTGGGGCAGTTAGTAGCAGGAGTAGCTCACGAAATCAACAATCCGATCGGCTTTATTTATAGCAATTTGCACCATGCTAAAGAGTACACGCAAGCTTTAATGCAGATGCTTGACATCTACCGACAGCACTGTCCCGAACCCATCGCAGCAATTGAAGCGGAAGCAGAAAAAATCGAACTCGATTATTTGCTAGAAGACTTGCCGCAAGTCTTAAATTCTATGCAGCAAGGTGCAGAAAGAGTGCGCGACATCGTTTTGTCGCTGCGGAATTTTTGCAGATTAGACGAAGCTGAAATGAAGCAGGTCAACATTCACGACGGTATCAACAACACGATTATGCTGTTGCAAAGCCAGCTTAAAGCGAAACCGGGGCAGGAGGCGATCGAAATTCACAAAGAATACAGCGACTTGCCGCTGGTGCAGTGCTATCCCGGACAGCTAAATCAGGTATTTATGAATATTTTACTTAATGCAATTTACGCTCTTGTTGAGTCTAATACATACGAAAATGTCGATAGAAAAACCCCGGAAAAGTCGCAATTAGGCGACCAAAAGCAGTCTTGTACAACGACTAAATTATCACTTTCTAACTCTACCCGCCTGATTCCTGTGATTCGGATTCGCACCGAGTTAATTGAGAAAAAAAAGGTAATAATTAAAATTTCTGACAACGGGCCGGGGATGACAGAAGATGTTCGGAAGCGGTTGTTTGACCCTTTCTTTACTACTAAGCCGGTCGGCCAAGGAACGGGTTTGGGACTGTCGATTAGCTATGAAATTGTTGTCAACCAACACGGCGGCGCATTGAAGTGCTTTTCGGAACCGGGAAAAGGAGCAGAATTTGCGATCGAAATTCCACTTCAACAGTCTTCTATAGCACAGATTTTGCCTCGCTTTGCGTGATATAGAAGAAGGAAGTTCGGCAACGGATTCTGTAACGGATGTAACGGATGTAACGGATGTAACGGATGTAACGGATGTAAAGGATAGAAGGAAGAAGGAAGTTCGGCAACGGATTCTGTAACGGATGTAAAGGATAGAAGGAAGAAGGAAGTTCGGCAACGGATTCTGTAACGGATGTAACGGATGTAAAGGATAGAAGGAAGAAGGAAGAAGGAAGGAGCAATAAAAGTTAGGGACTCGGCTGTTGAAACCGCTTTTTGTCAAACTTTCGTTCCTCTGGCTGGAGACTAAAGAATAAAGCCCGTCGGCTACTGCGAACCTTTGCAAACCCACTTCCACAAAGGATGACTCGGCCCCTGTTGGCGAATGCGGCGAACTTGTTGTTCCAAACCCTGTTTTTCCCGCAGGGGCAATCCTCGCACCATATTGCGACTTTGCCAAGTTAGCACTGCTAAAGTCATTCCCAAGCACAAACCCAAACCGAGAGTGGGCCAGCGATGAAAAGATAAACCGTAGCGCACTGCCGCCCAAGTGAAGTGTTCTAACCACAAAGCGATTTCGCGGCGCAAACCCCAAATGCTCAAGGAACCGACGCTAATCCACAGCAATATCACAGTTAACCAGCGGCCGTAAACTGTTAGTTTGTGAAGCCTTTGGACTTCAATTTGAAAAGTTGCATCGCTTTCATTAGTCATTAGTTATTAGTCATTTGTCATTAGTTATTGATTATTGATGATTTATTATTAGTCAGTAAACAGTTAACCGTCAACAGTTAACCGTCACCAGTTAACCGTCAACAGTCAATTAAACTTCCTCTGACTGGTTGATTCCTTCTGCGGGGACGGGGATGGAGTGGCCGGTGCGACTGCGCCACCAAGCTAGCAGCGTACTGGCAATGAAAATACTCGAATACGAACCAGCAATAAAGCCGACAATCAAAGCTAAAGCAAAGTATTTGAGGGTTTCGCCGCCAAACAAAAAGATTGAAAACAATGTCAGCAGGGTGGTAAACGTTGTGTTAATTGACCTTCCCAGGGTCTGCATGACAGCATCATCGACAATTTGATCGATCGACTGTCCCGGATTTAGCTTGATTACTTCTCGCACGCGATCGTAAATTACCACTGTATCGTTAACAGAAAAACCGATAAGTGTCAAGAGCGCGACCACAAATAAGCTGTCAACTTCCACTCCTTGAACTAAACCCAAAAACGAGAAAACACCAACAGTAACCAACACGTCGTGAAACACAGCCACAAAAGCAAAAAAGGCATAATCCAACTGAAATCGGAATGTCAGATAAGCAGTAATTCCAGCAAAAGAAATCAACAAAGCCAGCAAACCCGAAGTAAACAACTGTTTGCCGAGGGTAGGCCCAACCGTATCAATTTGAGTAGATTGAGGAGAAAAAGCGCCTATCTTTTCGCTCAAAGCTGTTTGCAAATTAGTCCGCTGTTCGACATCCAAAGTTTTTGTTCGCAGCGACAAACCGCGCTGTTCTTGGCCGATAACTTGAATGCTGCTGCCACCTAAACCTTGGGTGTCCAGGACTTCACGGACAGCAGCAAGATCGATGGGTTTACAATTTTCCGGTTTCGTGCAGTCAAGTTCAAATTGCAGGCGAGTGCCGCCGATAAAGTCCAAACTGGGGCGCAGCGGTGCGCGGATGTCGGGACGAGTCCAAGAAATCGCCATCGACACTATACCTGCAAGGATTATAGCGGCGGAAATACTCCACCAGAGCGATCGATATTTGATTACACTGAATTTCATAATTTGAAGGAAGAAGGAAGAGGGAAGAAGGAAGAGGGAAGAAGGAAGAGGAAAGAAGGAAGAGGAAAGAAGGAAGAAAAACTTCTCAATGTAGGGTGGGCAATGCGTACCTTACCGAGTGCGTACCTTACGTAGTCTGTTAACAGTCAACAGTCAACAGTCAACAGTCAACAGTCAACAGTCAACAGTTAACTATTAGCAGTTTTCGACAAATCGGGACAGAACCACTGAGGTTTCCGCAATGCTGGAAAGCTCAATACTACGAACAGCAGAGTGCGGCTGCAAGTAATAGCAGAAAACATACTCACTACTACGCCCAATCCCAGAGTTACAGCAAACCCTTTAACTAAACCAGCGCCCAGCCAGAACAAAGCAGCACAAGCAATAACTGTTGTGACGTTACCGTCTAAAATGCTGGAAAAAGCGCGGTAAAAACCAGATTCGACCGATCGATAAAGCGATTTCCCCGCCCGCAACTCTTCCCGCGTGCGTTCAAAAATCAGCACGTTAGCATCCACAGCCATCCCGATGCTGAGCACAAAACCAGCTATTCCCGGCAGTGTTAATGTCACTCCCAAAAGCACGAAAGCTGCCCAAGTTAACAGAGCATAAATTAACAGCGCAATATTAGCAATTACGCCGGGGAGTCGATAGTAGGCAACCATGAAAATCAAGACTAAAACTAAGCCGCCGATACCTGCGTTAATACTGCTTTGAATGCTGTCTTTACCCAAGCTAGCGCCGACAGTACGGTTTTCGACAATTTCGACCGGCACCGGCAAAGCGCCGCCACGCAATTGCACTGCCAAATCGTTGGCTTCTTGCGTTGTAAAGTTGCCTTGAATTACGGCACTCCCACCAGTAATTCCTGTTTGGGCAAATTCAACGCCGACGACTGGAGAACTGATCATTTTTTCGTCTAGGAAAATACCGATACTGCGTCCGGTGCCTGCTAAATTTTTAGTGAGTTGGGCAAAGAGTTCGCCTCCTTTGGTATCGAAAACTAGAGCAACGTTCCAGTTGTTTCCAGCCGCCAAGGGTTGAGGTTGAGCGTCTTTGAGGTTTTCGCCGCCGAGGCCGCTGCTTTTGAAGAGTTTGGCGATCGCCTCATTACTTCTTTTCAAAGCAGCCTGATTTTCTTTAATAGCAGCCTCATTCGGGTTAATTTTCAATTCTTCTTGTTTGACCAGCAATTCCTGCTGCAACTGCCTTTCAATGCCTAATTGTGTTTCTGTTCCGGGCAGTTGTTCCAGAAATTCTAGCTTGGCCGTGCCGCCTAAAACTCGTTCTGCTTGCTGCGGGTCATTTACTCCGGGCAACTGCACGAGAATTTGGTCTTCTCCTACTGTTTGGACTAATGCTTCGGAAACACCCAAACCGTTAACGCGGTTTTCGACAATCCGCCGCACTGCTTCTAACATACCCTGGTCAATTTTGGGAATTGTGGGGGTAGTTTTTACCTGAATTGTGAGTTGCGACCCTCCTTGCAAGTCTAATCCCAGCCGCGTCGGAATAGTTACTATTACAGTAATGGCGGCGATGATTAGAACAAAAATTAGGGCTAATATGGAACGTTGTTTTTGCATATTTAATTATTAGTCATTGGTCAGTTGGCAGTTGTCAGTTGGCAGTTGGCAGTTGGCAGATTTTAGTCATCAGTCATCAGTCATCAGTCAACAGTCATCAGTCAACAGTCAACAGTCAACAGTCAACCAATGACTACTGACTAATCACTATTTATACTCGCAAAGCTACCATTTTTTGGACGGCTTCGACAATTTGATTGGGCTGGACAATGGTCAGTCTTTCCAAATTGCCGTTGTAAGGTGTGGGAATATCTTGTGAAGACAGGCGCAAAACCGGTGCGTCGAGCTCGTCAAAAAATCGATCGCTGATTGAGGCAATTAGTTCGGCACCGATGCCTCCTGTTTTCATGCACTCCTCTACAATAATTACTTTGTGAGTTTTGCGAATGGATTCGCCGATGGTCTCCATGTCTAGGGGTTTGAGAGAAATCAGGTCGATTACTTCTGGATCGTAACCTTCTTTTACCAGGGCGGGCACGGCTTGCATGACGTGATGCCGCATCCTCGAATATGTCACGATTGTGACATCTTTGCCCGATCGCACAATTTCTGCTTTGTCCAGCGGCACTAAATATTCTGTTTCTGGCAAATTTTCTTTGAGGTTGTAAAGAAGAACGTGCTCGAAAAACAGAACGGGGTTATCGTCGCGGATAGCTGATTTTAAGAGTCCTTTGGCGTTGTAGGGAGTCGAACAGGCGACTATTTTCAAACCGGGTACTGCTTGGAAATATGCTTCTAAGCGCTGGGAGTGTTCGGCGCCGAGTTGCCGGCCCACGCCGCCGGGCCCACGAATTACCATTGGCATTTTGAAGTTGCCGCCCGACGTGTAGCGCAGCATTCCGGCGTTGTTGGAAATTTGGTTGAAGGCCAGCAGCAAAAAGCCCATGTTCATGCCTTCGATGACCGGCCGCAGCCCCGTCATTGCTGCGCCTACTGCCAGGCCTGTAAAGCTATTTTCGGCGATCGGGGTGTCGAGCACTCTAAGTTCGCCGTATTTGTTGTAGAGGTCTTTGGTGACTTTGTAGGAACCGCCGTATTGACCTACGTCTTCGCCGAGTACGAATACGGCGGAGTCGCGGGCCATTTCTTCGTCTAACGCCTCGCGGAGGGCGTTGAACAATAAGGTTTCTGCCATAGGAGGTTAAGCAATGATTGCAGGAGGGTCAGACTAGAATATTAACCTTTTGGGGGTGTCGATGAGGATGCGATCGCAAATTCGGCAGTTAAAACCTGAGATTTTCCCAATCTTTATCATAACATTTGTATTATGTCAATGAATATTTAAGAAGTTAAAATAATACTAACTTGCCTGCCCACAGCAGAGGAATATTATGCTCCAGACAAAAACTCAACTAACTCTGGAAGAGTTTTTCGCTCTTGGCGAAGGAGAAGGCGATATTACCTACGAACTTATTGACGAGCAAGCAGTACCGAAGATGTCACCTAAAAAATTTCATTCTCGCCTCACCCGAAGCCTAATAAAAATCCTCGAACAGTGGGGTGAGGAACGGGGAGAAATTGGTGTAGAATGGGCGGTAAGATTAACCAGACTGGGGCGAGACTGGGTGCCTGTACCCGATCTTTTATATGTTTCTTACGAACGCTTATCTCCTGACTGGAATCAAGATGAAGCCTGTCCTGTAGTCCCAGAATTAGTCATAGAAATTATTTCACCAGAACCAACTTTCGGTCAGTTAGCTGCTAAAGCGAGAGATTATTTAGATGCTAAGGTATTGCGGGTTTGGGTAGTAGATAGCAAGGCGAGAAGCATTACAGTTTTTTACCCCGATGCAGCACTGCAGACTTATAGGGGAGATACGCTATTAACAGATACACTTTTTGAGGGATTAGAATTTACGGCAGAACAGCTATTTCAGATGGCAAAAATACCATAAACTTTTTTTAGGATGAGTGTGTGGTAGTTGACAAGCTATTCCCTATTTAAATCAATATTGTCAATGACGGGCATTCGATGTTGCAATTTTAACCCTAGCAAAATCCAGTCTTCCAAAGTTGAGCGCAACTCATTTTGACACTCCTTTAAAGTTGAACCAAAGGCGATGACTCCCTTGCAAACAGGAATTTTCCCAACAAAGCTACGATCTTCAAGTTTGTCATACATCGCCTCCGCCATTGCTTTGTCAACGTATTCGCTCAGAATGAATTTTACAGTCATTGAGTTTCCTTTTGCTTGGCAAATATTTGGCTAGTGGGTATTTACGGTTCCTCCACAGTTCCATTTATTATATTTCTTTTTTTTGTTAAATACCTCTAGTTAAAAGAGTCCCAACTCATACCTTATAGGAGACCAGTTTATATCATAAATATTTGTTTTTGTCAAGCTCCGGCATTTAGATTTCCGAAAAATGTTTTTGCAATAAATCGTGAATAAATCGATAACGCCGATCGCCAGTTTTTTGCAGCAACAAGCGATCGCTCGCAGCATCGAGAAAACGCCTGTAATCCCAAGGAATGTAACCCTTCGACCACAGTACAAGGTGCAATATAAAACTTTCAATCCCCGGAAGTCCCGGCAACAAAGCACTAATTACCGCAGCAACAGCGCCGGCAATTAATCCCCAAATCGACCCGGAGACTAGGCTGGCAATTAATCCCAAAAGCACCCAAATCAGCCCGCCAACCAGCTTAACTCCAAACTGATACTTGCGCCGTTCCTCGTCTGTTTGCAGCCAGCTAGATGGTATGCGATCGAGGTAAAATTCTTGAATTCCTTCCTGTTCCATCCTTCTCGCCAACCATCCCAGCCAGTGGCGAATTTGTTCGGGCCGCAGTTCCTTACCTCTGGGATACTGCTTGACTTCGCCGGTGATTTGGTGGCGAATATACGCAGTTAACAGATATTTGCGCTGTTCTTCTGCGGAAGTAATGCGCTTCCAAGCTTCAATTAAAATATCGTCGTAAGCCAGAGCCATCATGCTCAAAAGCAAGGGAACTTTTGCCAATTTCAACAACTCCGGCTCGTGCTCAATGCTGTACCAAAGTTCGCGGCTTCGGGCTTCTAGCAGATAATTTTGAATTTTAGTTTCTGTTAAAGGTTTCAATAAAACCGCTGCTTGCAGGCGAAATCGACTTTCGCAGTTTTTGTAAGCATCAAAACTGCTGCAAGCTACTAAATGTTTGGGTTTAAATTCGCTTTCAACAAATTGATTAATTGCTTGAATGCAGATATTTTGGCGGTGGGTTTCTACTTCGTCCAAACCGTCGAGGAGAGGCAGCAATTGTTTTGCGGCAAGCCATTTTTTGCCCACCGCAGGAGAGATGCCGTATTTGAACTGAAGTTGAGCAATTAACCAATCTGCGATCGCCCCAGATTCTGCTTTCCACGATCCGAGTTCAAACAGCACTGGTACTGGCAAACTAGCATCTTTTTGGGCGCGGGAAATTAACACGCGAGCTAATTCTAGCAGCGTCGTAGTTTTGCCTGCACCCGTCGCTCCCAAAATTACCAATTTGCCACCGGTGCGATCGAACACTTTGGCAATGCTTGCTGTGGGAGGAAGCCGAAAACTCGGACGGTTGCCCGCTTTCACTTCCACATCCCAACAGCGGTTAACACCAACAGGAGGCGAGTCTTGGCTGAGGTTAGCGAGCACAGCAGCGTGCAAAGACTGCGCGAGGCCTGCTTGGACTTCCTGCTTCACCTCCTCCAACAATCGATCGCGAGGCTGTTGCAATCTCAGAGGAATCAATTTTGACATTTTATGTACCTCGCGCTGAACGCTGACCTTCGCAAATTTGCGCGCAATTGACATCCACTCCGCGCTCTCTGCGACGGAGATTCCTAAGACTCACGACTTAGGTTTCTGTTTCATAGCACCAGCCTTAACAGATTTACTCTGTTCGGGTCTTACAGTCGCTCCACAGACATTCACCGCAAGCCCTGCGGCAAGAATATTTTTAGCAGCATTTACATCTCTATCGTGATGTGTACCGCACTTAGGGCAATCCCACTCTCTGATATTTAAAGTCAGCTTGTCAACGATATGTCCACAATGTCCACACCGCTTCGAGCTAGGAAACCATCGGTCAATTTTGACAAAAGTACGACCGTACCAGTTGCACTTATATTCAAGTTGCCTGACGATTTCCCCCCAACTAGCATCACTAATCGAGAGAGCGAGTTTTCTATTTTTTACCAGATTCTTCACAGATAGATCCTCGACTGCAATCACTTGGTTTTCACGAACCAGTCGAGTTGTCAACTTGTGAAGAAAATCATTGCGAGCCTCGCTAATTTTTGCATGAACTTTAGCGACTTTCAACCTTGCTTTGTGGCGGTTTTTAGAGCCTTTTTTCTTTCGGCTAAGCGCTTTTTGAGCTTTACGTAACTTACGGCGCTTTGCTTTGAAAGTTTTAGGGTTAACAATCTTCTCGCCATTACTCAAAGCGATCAGGCTAGTAATACCCAAATCCAAACCAATTTGATTAGGAGACGCCGGTAATGCAGCTATCTCAACATCTACCAGTAAAGAAACAGTCCACCGTCCAGACGGTGAGAGCTTCACCGTAATTGTTGATGGTTCTGCGCTTTCTGGGAGTTGACGACTCCATCGGATATCCAAGGGTTGAGTACATTTAGCTAAAAATACTTTGCCATCTTTCCACCTAAAAGCGGCTTTAGTGAATTCAGCATTACCGCCGTGATGCTTTTTCTTGAAGTTCGGGTATTTTGCCCTTCCTGCAAAGAAATTAATAAAGGCAGTTTGTAAATGTCTCAATCCTTGCTGTAATGGCACACTGCTAACTTCATTGAGAAACTGCAAGTCTTCCTGCTTTTTCCAACTGGTTAGCATTGTTGAGGTTTCCGAGTAGCCGACTCGCTCTTGACGTTCATACCATGCTTCTGTCCTTGCGGCTAAAGCACGGTTGTAAACTAATCGAGTACATCCCATCGTTCTTCTCAGCAAAGTTTCTTGCTCAGGAGTTGGATAGAATCGGTACTTAAATGCTTTTTGTGTCATACTTACATTGTATCAGATATTCTGTAAGGTCTTCAAATTAATGTAAAGCCGTCCTAGAAGGGCGGGGTTTTAAACCCAAATTTTCGATAACCCAGAGCAAGATTACCATCAGTATAGGCGTCCAGTATATATTGACTCAAATTATTGCGACAATTATGGATATGAAATTTTATCTAAAAATCCTGACCCTGTGGCCCGCACTAGGTATTTCCACTATAAATTAACTGGCGATCGCCTCAACTCCTAAACAAAAATTATTAGTATAGATACAGAGAGGGTTTTTTATGTCATTTACGAAGGGTCAAATCATCACAGTAAGCTTAGCAGGAGTTGCAACAGCGGTGGGAGTAGCTGTTGCAACTATACAGTCGGGTGCGATGAAACAATCCCATCTTCCCCTCGTTGAATCGCCGACATCCACCAGAAACCAGATTGCAGGGCCGAGGAACAACCCTGAATCTCGGCAACCAGAACCTCTGCAAGCACAAACCCAAGCGGCAGAATCTCCGAAATCCCAACCCCAACCGGCAAAAACACCAGCACTTCAATCCTCGCTAGTTGCAGGAGTCTCTGGGCCAAAAGTTGAGCCAGTAGTTGTCACACCGCCCAATTCTGGTTGCAAAATCAGTATGGCTGTAGTCAGCGATCCCAATCCACCGCTAAATGTGCGATCGATCCCCCAAGTAAGGGGCAGCAACATAGTAGGAAAACTTAAAAATAATACCTTTGTTTCAGTCGCCGAAGAACAAAACGGTTGGCTGCGAATTACCGATCCGCCCGGTTGGATTGCCAAAAACCGCACCGAAAGCAGTTGTTCTAACGTCAACCAGCAGATTAATTTTCTACCGGGAGGAGATGAGGCAATTGTTAAAGGTCGAATCATCGGCGGCGGCAGCCACTCTTACCGGATTCGCGCCCGAAAAGGTCAAACAATGACTGTTAGGAATCGGAAAGATGTTTTCCCCCAAATTATAGCTCCGGGTGGCAAACTTTTAGCAGGAAATCCTTATGAAGGCAATGAAACCGAGTGGACTGGAAAAGTGCCCGTTACTGGCAATTACACATTACAACTCGACTCAAATTTCCGGGGATACGAATACGAATTTTCGGTTAACTTGCGATAATTTTCCTGACATCTGTAGGAACAGCGCACTGCCGTCTCCCTACGCGGCTTTGCAACTTTTAATCCATAGTATAATCAAGGAATCTCGGAAAGCGATATATCAAGAATCGCAAACTTCTGCCAATCTTCCGAATCAAAGTGCCACCATTCAGTTGTGATACTCATAAATCCGTGTTTTTTCATCGCATCCTTAAGCACTTGACGATTTTTCCGAGATTCTGCGCTGCCGCCTTGATAATCTCCGTGAGCTTTTTCGGTAAAATCATCGTAAGGTGTAGGCATTTCTAATTCTTTGCCAGTGCGATCGACTAAAGTCAAATCAATAGCAGCACCGCGATTGTGCCGCGAACCCCTAGCAGGATTAGCAACATAGCGCGGATCTGGCCAAGCTTGCCACATTTGCTTAGTCACAGAGAAAGGCCTGTAGCAATCGTAAACTTTCAAACCCAATCCGATTTTTTCCAAATCTGTTTGAACTAGCCCTAACTGTTGAGCAACAGAACTTCTCAAAGCGCATTTCGATATAGGGTAAAGTTTTCGTTTCAAGAAATTGTTAGTAGTGGCGTATCGGATATCGAGCCGAATGTTGGGATTTACGCTGCGGATGTCAACCAGTCGTGCTCCACTGGGAAGTTGACTCATGAAAATACTTTCAGGTACTACTGGGTTTGGTTCTGGTTGGGTAATTTGCACTTGTGGCGGCTCCTGGGCGCGGACAAATGTTGTATGGTGCAGACCGATCGCACATAGCAACACTAGCATAAATGCGATTAAGTATTTTCCAAAACGATTAAATTTCATAGTTGTTGGGATTGTGAGTGTTAAAAAGTAGATTGAGGTCGTTGGTCTATGCTATAACCAATATTATGATGTCACCGTGACAGCAAGGGGAGCTATGAAAACTGCAATTTCACTTCCAGATTTAGTTTTTGAAGAAGCCGAGGCTTTGGCTAGTCAGTTAGGTTTATCACGCAGTGAGCTTTATACAAAAGCATTGCAGGCGTATCTGCGGCGACACAACCGCGAGCGAATTTTGAGCAAACTAAATCAAGTCTATTCTGAAGAGTCCTCTGAACTAGATCCTGTCTTGGCAAAGATGCAATTTATGTCCTTACCCCATGAGGATTGGTAATGTATCGCGGAGAAATTTGGTGGGCAAACTTACCCTCTCCAGTTGCTTCAGAACCTGGATATCGTCGTCCCGTCTTAATTGTTCAGGATGATACTTTTACTCAGAGTCGGATTAGCACTGTAATCGTCGTCATCATTACTTCTAATCTGCGGTTAGCGGAAGCACCAGGTAATGTCTCGTTACCGAGTAAAGCCACAGGTTTACCCAAGGATTCTGTGGCTAATATTTCTCAGCTTTTTACTGTGGACAAAACGTTTTTAATTGAGTGCATTGGCACAATCCCACAGGATTTACAGGAAGAAATAGATGAAGGATTACGATCGATCTTGTATCTTTAGTAGGAAATTCAAGAGATTTTTAAATTCCCAAGCGCTGATACACTAAATCTAAGTGCCTCAATTGATACTGCGGATCGAAACAATCATCAATTTCTTTGGTGGTCATCTTAGCTGTTACCCGATCGTCCTTAGCAATTAAATTGTAGAAATTGCCGCCCGGTTTGTTCCAAGCTTCGTGAGCACAAGATTGCACAATTATGTATGCGTCTTCGCGACTCGTGCCTTTTTCTACTAAGGCTAACATCACGCGCTGGCTGAAGATGACTCCGCCGTAAAGATTCATGTTTTGTTTCATGTTTTCGGGATAGACTAGCAGGTGTTTTACTAAGTCTGTGGTTTCTACTAACATGAAGTGAGTTACTGTAGAACTGTCGGGCAAAATCATCCGTTCTACGGAACTGTGAGAGATGTCTCTTTCGTGCCAAAGCGCAACGTTTTCTAAGGCTGCGACGGCGTTGGCGCGGACAATTCTCGCCATCCCTGTGAGTCTTTCCGATCGAATCGGGTTGCGTTTGTGAGGCATGGCGGATGAGCCTTTTTGCCCTTTGGAAAAGAATTCTTCGACTTCGAGAACATCGGTGCGTTGCAGGTTGCGGATTTCTACTGCAAAACGCTCGATCGATGCTGCTAAGAGTGCTAAGGTTTGGACGTATTCGGCGTGTCGATCGCGCGAAATGACTTGAGTCGATGCGGTATCGGGTTCGAGTCCGAGGTTTTGACAGGCGATCGCTTCAATTCGCGGATCGATATTAGCATAGGTTCCGACTGCGCCGGAGATTTTGCCGACTGCTATGGACGATTGCAAATTCACTAATCGGTCGCGGTTGCGAAAGACTTCTGCCAGCCATCCTGCTAGTTTAAAGCCAAAGGTGATGGGTTCGGCGTGAATTCCGTGCGATCGGCCAACCATCACGGTATTGCGATGCTGTTGAGCCTGATAGCGAATAGCTTGACTCAATTCTTCGACACGTTCTAACAAGATATTGACGCTAGCGACTAATTGCAGCGCCAAAGCGGTATCGAGCACATCGGAACTGGTTAAGCCGAGGTGAATGTAGCGGCCGGCATCGCCTACATATTCGTTGACATTTGTCAAGAAGGCGATCATGTCGTGGCGGACTTCGGCTTCTATTTCGAGGACTCGTTTCGGGTCAAAATTAGCCTTAGCTTTGATTTCTTCGACTGCGGCGGCGGGGATGTAGCCGAGTTCGGCTTGAGCTTCGCAGACAGCGATTTCTACTTGCAGCCAGCTTTTCAGTTTGGCGGTTTCAGTCCAGATGTTGCCCATTTCGGGCAAAGTGTAGCGCTCTATCACGGTGGGAGTTGGGGAATGCGATCGTCCTATTGTACCTCTGCGAGGCGATGCAAGGGCCATAGGATTTAGCATGGGGCCCAGAAACCGGGTTTTTACCGAATCTGCGGGCTACAACGGGTCTTTTCGTAAAAACCCGGTTTCTTTGGTTGGAGTGCAGAAACTAGGTTTTTGTATTTTTGTAGTTTGGGCGATCGGCTACAATATCCTAAACCTGATTAGCTGGCATCACTCATGCCTAAAAAGATTCGAGAATTGAAAAGCCTATTGCTAAAAGCAGGGTTTACTTACCGACAGGGAAAGGGCAGTCACACTGTATGGGAACACCCTTTATTACCTGAAAAAATTACACTATCAGGTAATGATGGTGATGATGCACCTAATTATCACGAAAAAAGAGTAATTTCTGATTTGCAGAAACTGAAGGAGATAGAAGAATGAATAGCCATTACAGTCTCATCATCGAGTGGTCAGAAGAAGATCGACTTTTTGTTGTCAGCTTGCCTGAGTTTACCGATGTCATGCAGCCTTGCACTCACGGACACACTTACGAGGAAGCGGCCAAACACGGACAAGAATTGTTAGAAACATTGATAGAACTTTATCAAGAAGATGGTAAACCTCTACCAGAACCTCAAACTTTGGGAAAACGATTGCAGATTGCGTAAAGTTATTAATACAACGCATCAGGAAGTGGCTCGTTAAAATCCTCACTCATCCAGCCCATCCCTTGATGCAGACCCAAAACCCGTTGTTGCCCAGGAGGGGGTGCAGCTTCAACTGAAGTGTTTTCGGGGATCGATCGCATCTGTCGTTCCAGCAAAAACTCTGCAAAAGCTAACAGAAGCTGCTGATTTTCCGGGAGTAAGTGTTGTAACTTGCCTAGCAAATCTTCCAAAAGTTCGATCGTTTGAGAAGTCATCTTATTCCCCTCAATGTTGGCGATAGTCTCATTTTATCCGAACGTATACTATTTCATTTTAACTGAGCGATCGCCCTAATTGTACATCTGCGCGGCCTCGGTCTTGAGTCGGGATGGGGAATTTCGGGCGATCGGGCGATCGAGTATAATAATTCAGAACTTACGCACGGGTAGCCAGAAACCGGGTTTTTTAACCACAATACTTGCTTAAAACCCTCAATAAGAGTTAAAAAACCCGGTTTCTTTGTGGGCTAGGGTGTCCAGGACTATAATTTCAACCCGAAACTTCAGAACCATGAAATATACAATTGTTATCCAATGGTCAGAAGAAGATCGATGCTTTGTCGTATTTTTGCCCGAATTTGAGGATGTAATGCAACCAGTCACTCACGGAGATTCTTATGAAGAAGCTATCTACAATGCGCGAGAGGTACTAGAGTTACTAATCGAAAGCTGTGAAGCTGAAGGTAAGTCATTGCCAGCAATTAAGAAGATAGAACGATTATTTCAGGCTGAATGAAACCGTAAATCCTAGAAAAACACATCACAAGAGAGACTATGTTGAAACAAAAACCATCGCCAGAATCTGTTTTAATTACCGAACAAGAAACAGAAGCTATAAAAAAATTACAGCAGATTCTCAGCATCGAATCCCCACAAGTAAAATTAGTGGCAAGTAATGGAGAAGAAATTCTCATTCCCGAATCAGTTTACAATTTGTTGGGTCAAATTGTGCGCGCAATGGCATCGGGTCAAGCTGTATCGATAGTAACTCACAATCGCGAACTGACGGTGCATCAAGCTGCCGATCTCCTGAATGTATCGCGAGCGTTCATTGTCAAATTGCTAGATGAAGGAGCAATTCCTTATATTGAAGTTGGTTCGCGCCGACGCATACTTTTTCAAGATTTAATGACCTACAAGCAACAGCGTAAAGTTCAGCGACGCCAATTATTAGACGAGTTAATCGAGATGACTGAAGAAGCTGGCTTGTACGAGGAATAGGACTAATTGAATCTTTAATATGACTAAGCTGCGTGTTGTACTTGATGCTTGCGTCCTTTTCCCGATGTATTTGCGCGATACTCTGCTTTCCACTGCTGATGAAGATTTGTATTTACCCTATTGGTCTCAGAAAATCATTGATGAAGTAATAGGCAATCTTGTTAAAGGAGGAACACTTTCGCAGGAGAAAGCAAAGAATCTTGAAAGGACAATCAAAATAGCCTTTCCTGAAGCAATGGTTGAAGTGCCTGTCGCACTAGAGAAAGCAATGACCAACGATCCTAAAGACCGTCACGTTCTTGCCGCAGCCATAACTGCTGGAGCTGATATCATTGTCACCAATAATCTCAAGGATTTTAGAGAAAACGATCTAGCTCCTTGGAACATTATAGCACAGTCGCCCGATGAGTTTCTGAGCGATTTATTGGACGAATACCCGGACTCAATAGTTGATTTATTACAGCAACAGTCTCAAAAGTACAAAAATCCCCCAAAGACTTTTACTGAATTAATTAATTTTTTAGGTGAAAAAGCAGGTACACCAAAGTTTGCCAGTAATATATTATTAAAAGTTCAGCGTCGCGAGGAAAATCAGTAATATCTTATTTGCTAATTCTTAGGCTTTGCCTGGAAGAATAACTTTACTAGGTTTGTTCACAGCAATATCAGTCAAATATGGAATAAGTGCCAAGCCGATACACTCCGCCAAACGAGGCGGCACGGCATTTCCAATTTGCCACATTGCCTTTTTCATCGAACCTTCAAAAATAAATGAATCCGGGAAAGTTTGCAATCTTGCCATTTCGCGAGCTGAAATCACGCGATTAAGATAAGGATGAATATGAGTGCCGCCGTGATTTTCTTTAACAGTCATACTCGGTTTTCCCGGATACTGTCGCTTGAAAGCATCGGCGTAGCTTTCATACAAAGAACCGCCTGGTGGAACTTTAGCAAGTCTTTCCATGTACTCAACAGAATGACGAGTCCATTCGTGGTTAATTTCCGGTATGCGAGTATATTCTGGTAAATCATCAATTGCTGACTCAATCGCTTGGTATTGTTCTGGAAACAATTGCGGCTTCGGATAGGGATTTTGCATCCCAAATCTATTGGCAATAAAAATAGCTCGCGGGCGGATTTGCGCGACTCCATAGGCGGCTGATTCCAGAACAGCAACGGACATATGGGGATAGCCAATTTCCTGAAAAGCATCGCAAATGGCTTGCTTAACAGCTCCTTTTTTTATAGTCAATATTCCGGGTACATTTTCCATGACAACATACCAAGGACGTATTTCAGAGACCACGCGGACAAACTCTCTAAATAAGCGATTTCGAGGGTCGTTGGGGTCGCGTTTTCCTGCAACTGAGAAGCCTTGACACGGCGGCCCACCTACAACAACATGAACTTCTGGCGAACCAATTTCAGCGAGCAAGTTTTGGGGATTTAAGTTTTTTATATCGTCGCACAAGTGATGGCAATCGGGAAAGTTTTTTGTATGAGTTGCTGAGGCGATCGCATTAATTTCAACACTTGCTACTGGTCGAAAACCTGCTTGCAATAAACCTTGGGTCATGCCGCCCGCACCGCAAAAAAGATCGACAAATGTATAGTCGGATTTTGGCAGTGACTGAGATTCAATATCAATGAATATCTTGTAGGGGTCACAGTCATTTGCTTCGAGTTCGCGTTGGATGCGTTCGTAGCGCCCTAATTTTGCTTTCTTCTGCTTTTTGGCAGGAATTGGTTCTTCCTCGTTTGAGAATAAAGACAGTTGTATTGCTTCCATTTTATATTTGTTTACTGCGTTCTCTCTGATGTCGCCCACTTGGGCCAGGGTGTAGAGCTCGATCGCGCTTGGAGTCGCAGAGTGCGATCGTCCTATTGTACATCTGCGAGGGGATGCAAGACTCAGAAACCTGGTTTTTGTAGTTTGGGCGATCGGCTACAATATGCTAAACCTCGTTAGCTGGCATTCTTCTCTATTCGCCAATAAATGGTTCCAAATAAATAGCCATTAATATTTTGGCTTGACTTCGCCCTTGAGTGCATTTACTCAAAAAGTATTGCGGTTTTCAGGGTTATTCGCTACAATAGCCAACCTGTCAAGTAAAAAAATCCCATCAACAAGACAGACATTTCCCACATCCGCTTATGACCATTGCCTATACTCCACCTTGGCTGCTCAACAACGGCCTGTTAATGACGTTGTACACCGCATTAAGGGCTAGTCGCCGCTGGGAAAAGACGATCGCTGACCCAGAACCCCCTTACCGAGAACACATCTTTACTGGTGCCTGTGGAGTCCCGATTTTCGGCTGGGTTGCCATCCCCGAAAATCCCCGATATACCATTGTCGGCACTTACGGCATTACTGGCGATCTGGATAATCAATGGTATCTGAAGCTACTAGGCCGTAAAGCCTATGCCCAAGGCTGTGCATTGGTGTTATTTGACTGGCGAGCTCACGGCAAAACTGCCCAACTCTCTCCCACCCTGACTTCTGATGGTCTATACGAAGGTGAAGATTTCGTTCGGATTGCTGCCGCTGCTAAAGAAATGGGATGTCCCGCCCCTTTTTGGTTCACTGGTTATTCTCTGGGGGGACAATTAGCCTTGTGGGCCGTAAAATCAGCTCAGACGATCGCAGATTGGGGGCCTGACTTAGGGCTCGAAGAGTCAGAACTAGCAGGCGCGGCGGTGATTTGCCCCAGCTTGGACTCGAACCGTTCTCTGTCTTATCTAGTTAAAGATGAGTGGGGGAAATTTTTAGAAAAAGCGATCGCGCGACAGTTAAAAAAACTAGCAAAAAACATCGCCGCATCGCATCCAGGGGCGATCGATCCTGCCGCTATTGAACGCGCCAACAGCATTTGGGGCTTTGACCATGAACTGGTAATTGGCCCGTTAGGTTTCTCCTCTGTGGAAGAATACTATGAGGCTAGCAGCGCTCTACACATTTTGCCTCACCTCAAAAAACCCACTTACATCCTTTATGCAGCAGACGATCCGATGTTTGATCCGGTGCTTGTCTCTGAGTTGCAAGCCATTGGCGCGAACAATTCTGCCTTAGAATTAGTGGTGACAGCCTACGGCGGTCATGTTGGGCATATCAGTAGTAAACGTTGTCAGCATCAATTTGGTGATAGCGATCGGTGGTGGGCCTGGAATCGGATTTTACAGTGGTTCGATGCCTTGAGTGTTGATGAAGATTATCAAATAAAACCTGAACACTCCTCGGCAATAGTTGCGGGAGGAAAGGATTAGGGGGTTTTTGGCCGTTGCTGTCGGTTTTAAGGAAATATTCTGGTAAAAAACCCGGTTTCTGAGTACCCGCGCCTCAAACCAAAGAAACCGGGTTTTTGGCCGTTGCGATCGGTTTTAACGCCGTATTCTCGTCCCAAACCCGGTTGCTGAGTACCCGCGCCTCGATTTTCAGCTTTTAGAGAGAGGTAAAAACTCGCCCGATCGCTACACTATTAACTAGGAACTCAGCAATTTTGGAGAAGAGGTGAATTGAAATTCGTTTCCGACCCGCAAATAAAAGTCAAAATCCGCAAAATGAACGAGCGGGTGCGGTGGCAAGAACAGTCGATCGTCCATCGGGGAATCGACCAAACTCGGATGGTTTTGGAATCTCCAACCACCGACTCTCCAGAGTTTTCGTTTTTAGTTGTAGGCGACAGCGGCACGGGCAATCACCGCGGCTACAATCCCCAGCGACAGATTGCCGAACAGATGGTCTCCGAGCGCGAAACTTGCCGTTTCGTCCTCCACACCGGCGATGTAGTTTATCTCGTCGGTTCCAGCGAATATTACTTGCAAAACTTTATTCGCCCCTACCGAGAATTTATAGTCGGCGGCGAGGAGCCATCTCGGATTGCCTACGATCGCATGGTGTTTAACTTTCCGTTTTTGCCCGTACCGGGAAACCACGACTATTACGACTTGCCGATAGTCTACGGCCTTCTGTCGGCGACAGCTTTGCCGCTGCGCCGGCTGTTGGGTTCCAAGTTGGATCTCGATGTCGGCTGGCACGGTTCCGATCGCGGAAACACCTACGCCAAAGCCTTTCTCGACTACCTGCAAGCTCACAAAATGCCGGGAGAACTCGATCGCCACCTAGACGCCCACTACACCGCCAGCACCAGCACAGGCCGCTGCATCCGCTACCAACCCGGACGCTTTACCCGCTTACCCAACCGCTACTACACCTTCCGCAGCGGCGGCATCGACTTCTTCGCCCTCGACTCCAACACCTTCAACGAACCATTGCCGATCCCGAAAACCAAACAGGGCGACATTCGCCGCCAGAATTTGGAACTCGATCGTCAGAAGTTGGAACAAGAAAAATTGGCAATGATCGAAATCTGCGATCGGCTAAACCCCGAAATTCCCGAGGAAGCCGAACAGCTAGACGACTTGGGCGCCAAGTTAGAGCAAGTTGACGAAATCCTGATGGATATTGACAAACAACTGTCGTCGCACAAAACAGCAGCCACAGACGTTGAACAGCTCGAATGGCTGAAAAAAAGGCTGATTGACTCTTGGCGGGATTCCGAGGTGCGGGGGCGGGTAATTTACCTGCACCATCCCCCCTACGTAACCGAGGCGACAAAGTGGAATCAAGCTCAAACTTTGGCGGTTCGGTTGCGATTGCGCGAGGTACTCGACGCGGTGGCCGATGCTGTTGGGGACGCGGCGCAGGGGCGTCCGCTAGTAGATTTGGTGCTGACGGGCCACGCTCACTGTTTGGAATACCTGCGGACTGGGGATACTGGACACGGCGACTCTGGGATTAATTGGATTGTCTGCGGGGGAAGCGGCCACAGTCTCCGCCGCCAGCGCCCGGAAGGGCCGATGTTGGAGGAAGCATTGAGTCCTGAAGCTTATCGGTTGGCGCGGCAGTCTGGTTCCGAAACAGCCAGCCGGCGGGTAGCGGAGTCTTTGCTATTTGTCGGCCGCAGCGGTCAAGGTTCCCACAAACGTCGTCCTTATTCGTGTTTGCGGATTGATGTTCTCGATGGGTGTCCCCCCAAATTCCGCATCCGACCTATTGTTGTCGAACGATTTGAGGGGAAATGGCAGGATATCTCGATCGAACCTTTTGTGATTTAGCATCAGTCATTCAATTGGATTGTGGGGAGTAGGGGTTGGGCACGCGAGCCCGCCCAAACAGGCACTCCGGCCTGTTCCACAAAAATTCAATTTGATTGTGGGTTGGGCACGCGAGCCCGCCCAAACAGGCACTCCGGCCTGTTCCAGAAAACCAACATCACTTAATTCAGGACAAAAATTCAATGATTGCTAACTTAACCGCCACCGGCTGGGAAATTATTTACCACCGCGCCCATGCTTTGCTCGCCGCCCAACTTGGCGGACAGTGGAAGCGCTCGAAATCTCCGCTTCGGTTGTACGAAACCATAGCCGCGATTTCGCATCACGATGATTTGGAGAAAGAGTGGGAAGAAAATATTTTAACTGAAGCGGGCGCGCCCTTTGATTTTACTTTGCAGACGGAAACTTCTCTGCCTAAAATTAAAGCCATGACGCAGAATTCCCTATATCGCGGTAGGTGGGTAGCCATGCTGATTTCTATGCACATGAGTTATCTCAACGAAGGAAAGCGGGGAGAGTCCAAGGAACTCGACGAATTTTTGGACGAACAACTGGAAAATCAAAAAAAATGGCAAAAAGAGTTGAAGATTTCCGAGGAAGATGCTAAGGCAGCTTATGCTTTTTTCCAGTGGTGCGATCGGCTATCATTAATTCTTTGCAGCCGCGAGTTACCTGCAGGAGAACGAGCTTTAGAAATTAGTGTCGGCCCGGACGGCAAGCGCTACGATATTGTACAGCACAGCAACGAACTCGTGACTGTAACTCCTTGGCCTTTTGAAGACGATAAATTTACTGTCAACGTCGAAGCGTGCAATTTAAATCAAGTCAAATTTGACACCAATGAGGAAATCAAGGAAGCGTTGCACAAAGCTCCGCGCAAAGTCTTAGAGTGGACTTTTGTCAAGTCTTAACTAAACCTTTGAAAAATAGGTGAGGGTTGTTGTCGAAGTTTAGCGGGCATGGCATTTGTGTTAACTTAATCTTAAAACCATGTCTCATATTATGTCGGGTCGATTACCCCTAATACGGTAGGGGTTCCCCTCACGAAAAATATCTGCCAATAATTGACAATCTCAAAAACCTGCCCTGTTAATCGCGGTCACTCGATCGGACATGATATCAATCAGCATTATAGTTGAGTCTTGATCCCCCCCTCACCCCCCTTAATCAGGGGGAGTAGGGGGTGGACAAGAACACTCAAAGTCAACTCCTACTCCCCTGATTAAGGGGGATTTAGGGGGAGCGAAACTTCGATATAAACGTTACGTATTACCTATTACCAACTATGAAACGTTCAGCTTGCCTAATTTTCAATCCAGTCGCCGGTAACAGCGACCCCGACCAAGACTTAGCTAGAATTCAGGAACTTTTAGAGCCTTTTATTGACTTAGACATTCGTCTGACAACCCCAGAATTAGACGCAGATCAAATCGCCCGCGAAGCAGTTGCTAGGGGAGTTGAAGAAATTATTGCTTCCGGGGGCGACGGCACATTATCAGCAGTTGCTGGGGCGATTGTGAGCACAAATATTCCTTTAGGAATTATTTCGCGGGGAACGGCTAATGCTTTTGCGAATGCTTTAGATATTCCGAATACAATTGAAACCGCCTGCGCCACTATTTTGGGAGGGTTGACGCGGGTAGTGGATGCCGGGATTTGCAACGGTAAAATGCCGATGGTTTTGTTAGCTGGAGTGGGTTTTGAGGCAGAAACTGTCGAACTAGCCGATCGCGAAATGAAGAATCGCTGGGGAATGCTGGCTTACATTTTGTCAGGAATTAAACAGTTAAACAATTTAGAAAGATTTGAAGCGGAAATAGAAACCGACGATAAAATTATCCACCTTACTGCTGTGGCCGTAACAGTAGCAAATGCAGCGCCGCCTACTTCCATTTTAGCTCAAGGCCCGGCGGGGATTGTTTTTGATGACGGCTTGCTGGACGTGACGCTGGTTGCGCCGGAGAATAAAGCTGGGGCGATCGCAGCTTCTTATCACCTATTGCAAACCGCTTTGAGCGGCAATCCTACCGATCGCGATGACATCGGTTATTTGCGGGCAAAAAAAATAAAAATTACTACCGATCCGCCTCAAAAAGTGGTTTTAGACGGGGAAATTATCGGCATGACTCCGGTTTCTATTGAGTGCGTTCCGGGAGGTTTAACTATTTTTGTACCGCGAGTTGAAGAAGCACCAGTGGTGGAAAAACTCACTGGTTTAGCGGACATCGAAGTTACATTGAAGCCCTCAACTTAAAAATTTTAGCGAAACAAACAAAAAGAAAGACCGCCCGGGCGGTCTTTTGTTTTTAGGCGTCTAAAATTTGGCGAATGCGGCGCTCCAAACGTTCGAGATCGAGTCCGCCTTCATCGCGGCTGATGCGTCGCACGGTGACGTTAACATTGCTCAAATCGGCAAGCAAATCTTGCAGGATTTCTTGTTGCTGCCGAGCTTGAGTTATTTCGCGCGGTTCCTGCACCAAATCGCGAACGATTGTATCTTCCGCGCGCGAAGCAACGATCGGGTCTGCTTCGCCGTCTACGTGTACGAAAGTGCGCCGACCGGGCCCCCGTTCTTCTTCAATTGGTATTACTGCTGTTACTCGATCGGAGCGTACATATTTGCCAAATCCCAGGTGGACTAAGACAGAAGATTGTATTTTCATAGATAGCAATTTTTATTTGTTAGTTATCTATATTTTAACTTTGCCAACTCAGAGATGACAACTAATATCCTAGCTGTTTGTACTACAATATGTGTCGGTATTTTCTGTGTTTTATAGTTGTCAATTTTCCTAAAAAGTGCTAAGTTAATTAACTGGATATAAGTTACCAACGGTGGGTCAGAAACCGGGTTTTTAACGAAAAGACGCGCTCCAACCAGCAGATTCGGTAAAAACCCGGTTTCTTTGGTCGGAGCGCGTAAATCCTGTTACCATAATAAAAATAGAGCAGTTTGCGATCGCCCGCAACGCATTTCAGGGACACAGCCTACCGATTCTAGATTTGAGCATTACTTCCACGGAAAAACAGGAAAGCCTAAATCATGCTAATTAGTCTCGACTTAGTTATCAGTATCCTGACGACAATTCCCTTCGGCACTATCAAAGACAAGTTTCAGCGCAACGAAACTGTCATCAAAATCTTAAAAAGATTTAACCTCGACCCGGATGCTCCGCCCGCAGATTTTAGCGGAGTTTATGTTTATACTTTAGTAGAATACGGCGCTGGCAAACCCAAGCAGATTTTAGAACTGTTTCGCCAAAAAGAGATTGAATCAGCATTTCGCAAAGCCTTCGAGTCCGATAGCCCAGCCATTTTAATTAAAGCAGGCGATGAATATCTGAATGAGAGTGCTTTAGGCAAAGAAATTCGAGATTTAGGCATTGACCCCAGACGGGAATTCATGGCATTTGCCGCCGTGTTTATGGAAGTAGCAAAGCGGACGCGGACGCTGGGAGATGTGATGGTGGGAAATGCGATCGCCTCTTTGCAAAAACGCCTATCTATGGTAATGGATCGCATCGAACGCCTCCCCACTATCGAAGGAATTCGCACCGAATTTGCGCGGTTGGAATCCGAAGATTATCCCGCACTTCCCGCAGCAGCATCAACTAATTTTCAAAAGTCTCAAGCTTTTATTTTATCACAACAAGTTCGCGGGTGGTTTGAAACATTAAGTTATAAGTTTGAAACCTATCAAATCTCGGAAGATAACTATTTTGAATGGATTATCAATGTTCCTGTCAGACGCAATCGGTACGATCGCATTTTAGTGCGCGGAATAGCCGGAGAAGCAGGACTGAGGGATATCTCAGCCCTGCGCGAGTCGGTGGAAAAACAGCGCACCGATGAAGGATGGTTAGTCACCGCCCGCCGCATCAGTCGCGCAGCGCGGGATGAAGTAGATAAACCAGAAAATAGCGATCTAGCTTGCTATACTTTCGATGAATTACTCGACCAAGATGCCGATTTTACGGCTTATCTGGATTGGCTGGAAACTGAAATCACCAGCCGGGGAATTAATACTAAATACGTACCGCTAGCTTGTACGAAAGAAGAAATTGACCCCGATACTCACCGCAAGATAGGCGTGAGTCATTATGGCGATCGAGATGGCTGGATTGAAGGTTATATTGATTTGTGGTTGGATGACCCAGTAAAAGAACATATTTCAGTTTTAGGAGAATTTGGAACCGGGAAAACTTGGTTTGCGATGCACTATGCTTGGATGGCGCTGCAACGCTACCGAAATGCTCAAAAGCGCGGCTTAGAACGTCCGCGTTTACCGTTAGTAATTCCGCTGCGAGATTACGCCAAAGCAGTTAGTGTCGAGTCGCTATTTTCCGAGTTTTTCTTTCGGAAACACGAGATACCTTTGGCGGGTTATTCGGCTTTTGAACAGCTAAATCGGATGGGCAAGTTTCTGTTGATTTTCGATGGTTTTGATGAAATGGCCGCTAAGTGCGATCGGCAAGAAACCATCAACAACTTCTGGGAACTAGCAAAAGCCGTGGTTCCCGGCGCAAAAGTCATCCTCACTTGCCGTACCGAACACTTTCCTGAAGGCAAGGAAGGACGGGCATTGTTCAATGCAGAACTGCAAGCATCAACAACCATTTTAACAGGCGAAACTCCCCAATTTGAAGTCTTAGAATTAGAGAAATTTAACGACCAACAAATTAGCCAAGCGCTGTCATTTCAAACAGAAGCGGCGACAGTAGAAAAAGTGATGGGAAACCCGCAACTATTGGATTTAGCGCGTCGCCCTGTGATGACCGAGTTAATTTTGGAAGCATTGCCCGATATTGAAGCTGGAAAACCTGTCGATATGTCGCGGATCTATCTGTATGCGGTGCGGCGGAAGATAGAGAGAGATATCAAAGCAGAACGCACCTTTACTTCGTTAGCAGATAAGCTTTACTTTTTGTGCGAACTGTCTTGGGAAATGCTGTCTACCGACCAAATGAGTATCAATTATCGCGGTTTTCCCGATCGCATTCGAGGCCTGTTTGGTTCCGTCGTCCAAGAGGAAAAAGACTTAGACCACTGGCACTACGACATGATGGGTCAAACGATGCTGATTCGCAATGCAGATGGGGATTATACTCCAGCCCACCGTTCGTTATTAGAGTTTTTTGTCGCTTATAAATTTGCAGCGGAATTGGGAGTTTTGGCCGCAGATTTTACCGAATTAGTTGCGCCCGAACAGTCTTGTGTCAATCCTGATGCAGAACCTCGATCGTACACTTGGTCTAATTATTGTCGGCTTCAGGCCCAGAAGAGAAATAACAACGAACTTATCGCACCTTTAAAGGGATTTGTTGCTGAAGATTTAGATCAACTTCTTCAGAGTTTCGGACAAGCGCCACTGACGAAAGCTGTGATGGATTTGTTGTTGCCGATGTTGGATGCAATTTCTCCCCCCTTGTTAAGGGGGGCCGGGGGGGATCGTGACGATACTAGCCAGGAGAAATCCCCCCAACCCCCCTTAACAAGGGGGGCTTTAGAGAAGTCGCCCCTACTCGAAATTATAGAAGCAACGCGAGGTAAAACTGAAACCGAAGTAGGCTACGTGGGAGGAAATGCAGCAACTCTGTTGGTGAAAAAGGACAAGACTGCTTTAGAAGGTAAAGACCTCTCTAGTGCAGTTATTTTAGGTGCTGATTTTACAAATGCGACGCTGCGTCGCGTCAACTTTGCTGAAGCTAATTTGGCTAATTCTGATTTTACTAAAATCTTCAGCAGCGTGCGATCGGTCATATTTAGTCCCGATGGCAAACTGTTAGCTACAGGTGATACTGATGGCATAGTTCGCTTGTGGGAAGCTAGCAGTTGCAGAGAAATATTGACCTGTAAAGGACATACCAACGTGGTGGAGTCAGTCGCCTTTAGTCCTGACGGTAAGATACTTGCTAGCGGGAGTTATGAAAATACAATCAAGTTATGGGATGTCAAGACTGGTGAATGTTTAAAAGTTTTGCAGGCACATACCGGATCGGTAATGTCAGTCACCTTCAATCCTGATGGAAATATACTCGCTAGCGGGAGTTTTGATGGCGCGATCAGGTTATGGGATATTCACACGGGTGAATGCTGCAAAATTTTGCAAGACCATACTAAAGTTGTATTTTCAGTGGCTTTCCATCCTGCTGGTGAGATGTTAGCCAGTGGAAGTGGCGACACAACAGTAAGGCTGTGGAATGTCGGTACTGGTGAATGTCTCAAAACTTTGCAAGGTCATACTAAAAACGTGTTTTCAGTAGCTTTCAATTCTGCTGGTGAAATACTTGCTAGTGGCAGCAGCGACGAAACAGTGAAGCTGTGGAATATCGGTAGCGGTGAATGTCTCAAAACTTTGGAGGGACATGGCGATCGAGTACGGTCAATCGCCTTCCATCCTGCGGGTGAAATATTAGCCAGTGGAAGTCTCGATCGCACTGCAAAACTGTGGGATATCCGCACTGGAGAATGCTTGAATACTTTGCAAGGGCATAGCAATCAAGTAGGGTCAGTCGCTTTCCATCCTGGGGGTGACATACTTGTTAGCGGTAGTTACGACCAAACGCTGAGGCTGTGGGATATCAACAGCGGTGAATGCTTGAATACACTGCAAGGGTATAGCAATCAAGTAATGTCGATCGCCTTCAGTCCCAACGGTGAAATGCTTGCCAGCGGCGATGATGAACAAACTGTCAAGCTGTGGGATGTCAGCAGCGGTGAGTGCCTCCAAATTTTGCACGGGCATCTCGATCGGGTACACTTAGTTGCCTTCAGTCCAAACGGTGAAATACTTGCCAGTGCTAGTTATGACCAAACACTGAAACTGTGGGATATTCGCAGTGGTGAATGCCTTCATACTTTGCCAGAATTTAGCAATGAAACACGATCGATCGCCTTCAGTCCAAATGGTGAAATACTGGCGAGTGCAGGTTATAAACAAACGGTGAGGTTGTGGGATATTGGTACTGGCGAATGCCTCAAAACGTTGCACGGGCAGAACAATTCTGTCTACTCGGCTGCTTTCAGTCCTTTGGGCGAGATATTTGCCAGTGAAGGTTTTAACGGAACGGTGAGGCTGTGGGATATCCATACTGGTGAATGCCTCAAAATCTTGCAGGGGCATACGGATTGGGCACGCGCGATCGCCTTTAGCTATAACGGTGAAATACTTGCCAGTGGAAGTGTCGATCGAACAATAAGATTATGGGATGTCCGCAGCGGTGAATGTTTCCAAATTTTGCAGGGGCATACTGATTGGATACGTTCAGTTGCCTTTAGTTATTCTGGTGAAATAGTTGCTAGTGCAAGTGTAGATGGAACGGTAAGAATATGGGATATCCGTACAGGTCAATGTCTCAAAATTTTGCAAGGTCATACCAGTAGAATTAACTCAGTTGCCTTCAGTTCAAATGGAAAAATTATTGCTGCTTGCAGTCGTGATGGCACAATTATTCTTTGGGATGTTGAAACAGGTGAGTGCCTCAAAATACTGAAAAGCGAAAGACCTTATGAAAACATGAATATCACGGGTGTTACGGGTTTAACGGAAGTGGAAAAAGTCACGCTCAAAGCTTTAGGGGCTGTTGAAAATTGATCGTAGCAAAGGAGAAACTATGCAGTCAGCAATACGGATTACAACCAAAGTTCTTGCAGGAAATAAACTTGAAATTCAAGTGCCGCCTGGTTCTGTTGGTGAAGAGGTTGAAGTTTTTGTGATTATACCAGAAAAGCCTGAAGGCGGGCGGCGTAAAGTGTTGGAATTGCTTACAGAAATCCGCAGCCGTCATGTTTCCAGAACTGTTGAAGAAATCGATCGCGAACTTCAGAACTATTAGTCTATGAGCTTTATTCCCCGCTTCTCATACAATCACAATCTGGTTAAGCATTTGGGAGTCATCGAGGGTGCCCGTGCTGTCATTAAGGTGTTACCATTGCCACCTGATACGACTCTACGCCTGCGCCACGATGCTTTGCAAAGAAGTACGCGCAGCTCTACTCAGATTGAGGGTAATCCCTTGGATGAAGCGGCGGTGCGACGGGCGATCGCCAGGAGCTCGCGCACGGGAAGTGATGCTGAACAGGAAGTCCGAAATTACTGGCGGGCACTCGATCGCGTGGAAGAATTCGCAGAAGCCCAAACCCCGATTACAGAAGCATTTATCAAAGAACTGCACCGAATAGTCATCGTGCGCGGTCGCGGGCGGCGGGGTAGCAAAAGCGAGTATCGCATTACAGAATGCCCTGTGGTGGATACAGTCACGCGGGCGATCGATTACGGACCACCGGAACCGGGGGACGTACCCGCCCTGATGCGGGAATTAGTCGATTGGCTATCTTCAACGACAGCAGCAGAATGGTCAGCCCCTATCCGTGCGGCTATTCTGACGCACCGCTTTCTCAGTATCCATCCATTTAACGACGGGAACGGTCGCACGGGACGGCTATTGGCTACTGCTGAACTGTGGCGTTCCGGCTATCGAATGCGAGGGTTTTTCTCATTTGATGAGTATTTTAATGCCGATCGCGATCGCTATTACCGTTCGTTGCAGATGGGACTGCCGGTGAACTTCTACGAAGGTCGCCACGACCCAGACCACACGCCCTGGCTGCTTTACTTTGTGGAGACGATGGCTCGTGCCGCCGATGAACTGCAAGCTAAAGCTAAGTCTCTTTATCAAGGCGCTTCTCCTGATGCCCTACCCTGGGAAGCATTGCCACGTCGCTCTCAACAACTCCTCACCCGACTTTTGGCAAGGGTTTTGGATGGAGTGGAAAATCCTTTTGCGATCGACGTTTCAGATGTTGCATCCTGGTTTGGGATTTCGGACAAGACGGCCCGCGAATGGCTGCTTGAGTGGACTGAAGGTAGTTTGATCCATCCAGTTTTAGCAGGTTCTGGGTCAAGAGTCCGCAGTTACGCACTAGCTGAAGAGTGGATCGCTGCTTGTTTCAAAATAAGGGAATCAGTTTCGGAAAATAGCGGAAGTTAATTTGAGCATTTAGCCCCTAATTTGAGGGAGGTTTCACGAATTTACAAGGTTTTCGGCTGTTTTGAGTCTAAAAATAACGGAAGTAGGTTCGGAAAAATAACGCCTATTTAGCCTAGTTGGGGGTGCCATCGCACTCCGAAAAGAATAGTCCTGGACGCACGGGTGGTCAGAAACCGGGTTTTTTCCAAAATACTTGGTTGGGGCCAGCAGAAACGGCCAAAAACCCGGTTTCTAACGTAGCCTACTGACTAAACTGTTGAGCGTAGTAGCCAGCATAGCGAGATCCCTTTTCCAGCAACTCCTCGTGCGTCCCAGATTCCACAATTCTGCCTTTTTCCAAAACTAAAATGCGATCGGCTCTCCGCACAGTAGCCAAGCGGTGAGCGATAATAAACACAGTGCGATCGCGCATCAATCTTTCCAGCGCTTCTTGCACTAAACCTTCGGATTCCGAATCCAGCGCCGATGTCGCTTCATCCAAAATCAATATTCTGGGATCAAGCAAAACTGCACGGGCGATCGCAATTCTTTGTTTTTGTCCCCCAGATAAATTTACACCCCTTTCTCCTACCCAAGTTTGATAACCGTCAGGAAACTGACTAATGAATTGATGAGCATTAGCAATCTCCGCAGCTTTTTGAACATCTTTCAGTTCATAATAAGATTGACCGAAAGCGATATTTTGAGCGATCGTACCCGAAAAAAGAATAGTTTCTTGCGGTACAATTCCAATTTGCCGCCGCAGAGTATTTAAGGTGACATCTTGAATATCAATACCGTCAATTAAAATCTGTCCCGCTTGCGGATCGTAAAATCTGGGTAGCAAATTTACTAAAGTAGTTTTACCCGCACCGGATGCACCCACGAGAGCAATCATTTCTCCCGGAAGCACCAACAAACTCATGTTTTGCAGAATCGGTGTCTCTGAGTTATAGGCAAAATTAATGTTGCGGTATTCGACTTTGCCTGTAACATGGGGAAGTTCGATCGCCCCAGGCTTTTCGACTACTGTTGGTTGAATTGCTAATAATTCAAAAATGCGATCGCTAGAAGCTTCTCCCTGCTTAAAATCCCCATAATTAGCAGTTGTAATAGCGATCGGGTCAATTAAAAGTGCCACCCCTGCGATATAACTGATAAATTGAGTACCTGTGAGATTTCCTTGAGAAATTTGCCAACCTCCCAGGAAAAAAAGCAAAATCACGCTCATCGCTTCCAGAAAGCCAACTACAACGAACTGAAGTGCTTTTACTCTTTCTGACAAATACTTAGCGCGGCGGTTTTGTTCTGCTTCTTCTGCAAAACGGGCTATTTCGTAGTCTTCAGCAACAAATGCTTTGATTAAACGAATGCCGCTGAATACTTCTGTCAGCAAAGCGGATAAATCAGAAATGCGATTTTGACTTTGCCGCGAGTAACTTAGCAGTCTCTCGCCAAACCAGCCAATTAAAATAGCCATCAGCGGTGCAATAATTAATGCACCTAGAGTTAATTGCCAGTTGAGATAAATCATATATCCCAGAACCGCAATTAGCTGCAAAACACAAGGGATAAACTGATGAAAAAATTTATTTACGACTTCGCCAATGCGGTCAATATCTTCTGTGAGGCGGTAGGATAAGTCTCCGGTTTTGGCAGTTTCAAAGTAGCCGAGATTGAGTTTTTGCAGGTGGGAGTAGACCTTTTTGCGAATTTCAAAAGCAATAGTCAAAGCAGCTTTTGCCATCAGCGTATCTTGACCGTACTGGGCTGTACCGCGAATTAGAAATATAATGGCGCTGAGTGCAGCAATTTGAGCGAACCCTTGTAAATCTCCTTTACCTATAAATTTGGCAGTTTCGCCAACTAGCCACGCTATAATCGGCCAAAATATGGTAAATACTACGGTACAAGCTAATGCTTTACCGATGGTTTGTTTTTGGGGACGGAGGTAGGGTAAGATTTGCCAGTATGTCGATCGAGTTTTCAAGATATTTTGCCCTCGCAAATTCTGTTTTTGGGGATCTCTGCAAGAATATTCAAACTTCGATCCCCCCTAACCCCCCTTAATAAGGGGGGGGACAAGATTATTATTCAAAGTCCCCCTTCTTAAGGGGGATTTAGGGGGATCTCTGCGTCACTCATTGCGTAAGTCATAGAGATATCTGAGCCAGAATATGATAACAGCGATCGGACAAATCTCAACAATCATTCTTCACCAAAAGCATCCGGGACACAAAGCCCCCGGATTAATCCGTGGGTTAATTGTCCAATTCTTCAATTCTTTAATCTAAAATCTAAAATCTAAAATCATTCTTGAGCGTCTGCATGAGTAGCTACTACCTTAGCCCCCGCCACAACTTCGCCCCGAAAGGCGGCTGATTGTCCGGGTGCAAGAGTAACTGGTTGAGCGAAGATAAATCCGTTGTCAATTAAATTGCCTGACTCGTCCAAAACTTCATAATTGACTTTGACATTCTTGATTGTTTTGCAGCCTCGATTAAGCACTTGACCGCTGAAAAAGTTGCCGTCATAATTAGCCGCCGCAATTGACACTTTTGCAGCGATGTTGGAACCGGGAATGCAAGTTTGGGCCGTTCCCGATGCTGGCTGCTTCTCGCACAACTTGCCCAAGTCTACTGTTTTGCCGTCGGGGGTTTTCATGTAGCAAAACGGTTCATCAACTGGTGAATTTTGAGCAAGTGTATTTGTAGCGTCTGCAAGCAAAGGGCGAGCCGATATCGGCGAGATTAGAAAACTTAATAAAGCTACGGTAAAATGTAAAAATTTCATATTTTTTTCGGCCTAGTCTGAAATTAATTGTACAATATAGTTTGCCTCAAATTTAGGCTAGCATATCTATATGTAGGGCGCGCCGCGCTCACGTTGCATTGTGCTATGATAAGACATCAAACTTTAGAAAGTAAAGTAAAGTCATGGTCGTTACTCAAGATAACCCAGGACAAAAAACGTTAGAACTGATCGTGTTGTTCTTGAGCAGGAAAGGAGAAAGTGAAAGGAGAACCGTTGCTCCTATCGATTTGGAACGTTACTCAAATTGAAGCTCCAGACGCCATCTTTTTACTACTCAATCCCCAGAGTACATATAGCGGTTCTCAAGCGTGGTGAGGTATGCCCTATGCCCTATGCCCACGGAGGCCTATGTCCTATGCCCATGAGTACCTCATATGAGAGCTCGAAAGGCTATATAAGAATAATTATCATTGGCTCGTCCCTCCGGAGAATGAGTCACCGATTGTGCAAATTACGCCGACATTATTACAGCTACGTCCCTCTGTTGGTGTCTCTGCTAAAAAAATCTATAAGGTTGGTGCTGATACCCCCGTCGTTGCGGTAAGCTGTTGGGCATTTAAAAGAGGATAGTAGGGTGCGGAGCGTACATAAGTATTTCCCATATCCCGCCAGTGTTCTCGCTGACGCACCCTACCTCTATCGTTATTCGTTTAAATGTGTAACAGCTTAGCAACTGTCAAAGATGGCTTAGCCATGATGGAAAAAGCAACTTGTCAGGATGGGGAATACCCCGATGGGGCAGTAGGCGGTGCTGGATTTCCTGTAGAAGTGTATAACAATGGCGATGCTAAAGAAAATTACGCAGAACTAGAACTGCTTTTTCCACTACATCTTTTCAAACAGGGCGATCGCTATCAGTATACTGTGCGTTGGAGTCTTCATCAACTGCTTTCAAGTGATGTCAATGCTATGGCAACACGCGACGCTATTGAAAAATTCCTAAAAGGGAAGTGATGGACGGGTACGGTCAAAAGTTACTCTGTTCTACCTGATCGCACGCCTGGAATTTTGAGGCGGATACGGTAAAGACCATTACTTGCAGTTCGGCAATTGCATTTTTCAACCAAACTCGGCGAAATCGGGGCTGTAATCTTTAGCCGATATCAGATGCCAATTGGTATTACCAACTAGCCTTAAGACCTGCTCGTGATACTGTACCAAAGTCGGACGGTGACCGACACTGATAAAGGCAGTTCCTGTTTCTTTGAGCAACTGATAGAGCCGTCTCTCGTTAGCCACATCCAATGCACTCGTTGATTCATCCAAAATAGCGTAGCGAGGTTTAGTCAGCAGTAGGCGTGCAAATGCTAACCGTTGTTGTTCTCCTAGTGACAAAACATCAGCCCATTCCAATTCCACATCAAATCCACCTACCCGTTCTGGCAAATGGGAAAGATTGACTTGTTCGAGCACTTCGTGCAGTTGTTCATCAGTAACTTGACCGCTGGTGTTGGGATATAGCAATTGGCTGCGTAAGTCCCCTAGCAGCATATAAGGCCGTTGGGGCAAAAACAGCGTTTCCTCCGGTTTAGGACGGACAATGCAACCCGTACCCGCATTCCACAATCCTGCGATCGCTCGCATTAACGAACTCTTGCCAGCGCCAGAAGGTCCAACAATCAAGACGCTTTCACCCTGCCCCACCTTGAAAGATAAATCTCTAACTAAGATTCGCTCATAGTTAGGCGTCTCTAAGGTAACCCGTTGGAGGGCTAGATAGTGCTGTTCCACAACATCAATCGTTGCCATGCCGGCTTGAGGTGCTGCCATTTGCTCGGACAGAACCCGATCAAATGTTCCTAAACGATTAATCTGAGTGGTAAAGTTAGTTAGCATATCAAAATTCTCGGCAATAAAGCCCAGGGCACTTAAAATAGACACAAACGCTCCAGAAGCTTGCGTTACCTGCCCAAAATCTATCTGGCCCGCAAAGTATCGAGGAGCTAAAAAAACTATAGGTAAATTTGTAAATATCATCTGGCTTCCTTGGGTAAAGAAACCAAGGTTACGCTGCAAGACAATCAGGTTATTGAAATTATTCAAAGCTTCATTAAATCGCTGTGATACTGCACTAAATTCACGCTCTTCACCTCGGTAAAATGCAATGGATTCACTGTTGTCTCGAAGATGAACCAAACTATAGCGAAAATTTGCTTCTCGTTGTAACTGATTGAACTTTAATCTACTTAACCTCTTACCTATAAAGATAGTGAAAACAGTTCTAAAAGCAGCCAGTATAAATACAACTAAAGTCAGGGTCTTGTCAATTGTAAAGAGAACGCCGAGAAAAGAAATTATTGTGACAACTTGGTTGAATAATAATCCCCAAATATCAATATTTTGCTTAACAAACAAATTAACGTCTTCAGCTAAACGCTGATCGGGATTATCAACCTTATCATTGAACTTAATTTTGTAGAAACCTTGATTGCTAAAATATTTCTTCAGTAAGTGATTCGTTAGCCACTTTCGCCAGTAGAGTTGCAGTACATTTTGCGAATAGAAGAAGGAAACCATAATGGGCGTGAATATGGCAAACACACCCAATAGCATCAGCCACATCTTATAGAAGTCTGAAACATTCTTTCCCGTGACTGCATTCATCAAGTCCCGCATAATATAGCTCTGGACTATGCCCACAGCATTGAAACCTAGCATTAATAACATTACGAGGGCGAACAACCCCCTAGCTCCCCATTTTTCTCTGGAAAAGAAGTAGGGGTTTGCGATCGACCAAAACTGCTTTACCGACTGCTTCAATTGATTCATCTTTTCTTATGGGTAAAAAAATTTGTGCTTTGGTGGAAACTACCTGTAGCGGATGGGGCAATTCTCATTAGAAAAATGGGGAGAAACCCCGTCCTAAAAGGACGGCTTTACATTTTTGATTTACTACCGCCTTGGGACTGGTTGGCGGGAGTGTGCTTTTGTGTTGCACTTTCAACGGGACAATTACCGCCTCAAACTTCCCAGTCCTGTACGCATAGTGTTTTGCTCTTTTGGAGCCTAAGAAAGCGGGGTAATGTTAGCTTCGACAATGTTTTGAGAGCTTGTTAGGCCCAAAGCACTGTAAAGCGTGACCTTAGAACTGTTTAACCTTCAGCGACAGAGCAAGGAACTAGCTACGCATTCCAGGGTGTCGTGACTCTCAAAACGTAGGCAATTAAGCCTTAGTCTGGTCAGTACGGCTTTCGAGATTTCTCTTTCAAGCCTCATGCCTTTAGGCTGAGGTTCCTGACCGTTCTTGTCCATCAGCGACACCTGATATGGGTGATGCTCCCGTGGTACTTCCCTAATGATCCTCGGATCACTTCAGGATTTCTATCTTAAGGTAGATGACATATCTTAAGCATCAGTAAAATTACTGATGAAACGGAACTTACCCCGTGTGCGGGGTAAGTTCCGTCTGAAACCATTGCGAGGTGAGACTTGCCCGGAGCCTCCAAGTCTTTTAGATGACTACAATCTCTTACAACCCTTATGTGGCTGGGTTTTTGCTTAAATTCATCATAGAACAATACTCTCGCCCTAAATATTGAGAAAATCTTAAATACATGACTACGGTTTGTCGGCAGTCAAGTCGCTAAAACCGAGACGGGACAAAAAATACAGCCCCCAGAACTACCCCCGCAGGGGGTAAGTTCCGATTTAACTAATGCGAATGGGAAGTCCCGCGCTCTACCGAAGGTGAGCGTCGGGATGAAAACGCAGCCCGAAAATAAATTGAGCGACAGCGAATCAATATCGTTTTTTTGTGCGCTATGATAATTTTATCGGTATTCTGCAACCTTGATAAATGTATAAAGCTTACAAGTACAGAATTTATCCCACAGATGAGCAAGATGTCTTGCTTGCAAAGTCTTTTGGCTGTGCGAGATGGTTCTGGAACTATGCTTTGAATCTATGTCAAGAAACTTACAAGAATACTGGCAAAGGACTATCTAGGGCATACATACAAGGCTTGCTCCCTGCACTCAAAAAAGAATACGAATGGTTAAAAGAGCCTTATTCTCAATGCTTGCAGGTGGTTGCATTGAATTTATCTACTGCCTACAAAAACTTCTTTGACAAGAGGGCGATGTTGCCCAAATTCAAAGCCAAGCATGGCAAGCAGTCGATCGGCTACCCTCAAAATGTCAAATTCGACGGTGACTATATCAACCTACCTAAGATTGGTTTAGTTTTCTGTCGGCGACATCGTGATTTTGAGGGCGATATCAAGACCGTTACCGTATCTCGCAACCCGGACGGTAAACATTTTGTTTCTCTTTTGATTGACGATGGGAAAGAACAGCCTGAGTTAGTCCCAGCAGATAAAGCTATTGGCATTGACGTAGGGTTAACTCATTTTGCGATTACCAGTGATGGTTCTAAGTTCGGCAATCCCAAGTATTTCGTCAAACGTCAACGAAACTTAAAACGTAAACAGCAGAAGCTTGATCGCAAAAAGAAAGGCAGTCAGAATCGAAAAAAGGCAAGACGGGCGGTGGCAAAAGTTCACTCCAAAATTGCCCGATGCCGGGAAGATTTTCTACAAAAGCTATCCCGCAAGATAGTTAACGAAAACCAAGTTATTGCAGTAGAAAATCTCAATATCAAAGGCATGGTCAAGAATCATAATTTAGCCAAAGCCATTAGTGATGTTGGCTGGGGTATGTTCTGCACAATGCTTAAGTACAAGGCCCAAAGTGAAGGTAAACAATACATTGAGATTGATCGATGGTTTCCTAGCTCAAAAACTTGTCATGCCTGCCTAAATCAAGTTGAGCATCTCACTCTTGATGTTAGGGCATGGACTTGTAAACATTGTGGTACTCATCATGACCGTGATGTCAACGCCGCCATCAACATTAGAAATGAAGCCTTGCGGATTTTGGCGTTAGGAACTAGCGCTTCTGCCTGTGGAGGGGATGTAAGTCGATCTGGCAAAACTTCGGTTTTGTTGGACGCGCCGCCCCGTTGAATCAGGAAGCCAGCGCTGTACCACTTAAGTGGTCAGCGTCTGGTAGTTCACAATCAGTAAAATGGCTTTAAGCTGTTGGGCATCTAAATTGTATTTTTGGGCGGGCTAGAAGCCCAACCCCTACTCCCCACAAGAATTAGATGCACGGGCTATAAGCAACGGCAAACAATAATTAGATGTACACCTGACGAGATTATCTAATACTCGGCTTTCTATTCCCAAGATTCCGTGCTCCGGGAATTTTCCGGCTGGGACGGCGATTGTTCAAACTGCTCGCAGTTCGAGCATTCAAAGCATCAGCAGAAGGTATCAAACCCAAGTCTTGCAAAATTTCAACAGCCGCCCTTTGTCCAGTTTCGCAAGCGCCTTCCATGTAACCTTGATTTTCCAGCGAAGTGTGTTCCCCGGCAAAAAATAAGTTCCCAACTCGTTCGCCTTCAACGCCGTACATTTGCGTCCACTGTCCCACTAAATAGCAGGAATAGGAACCTTTAGAAAAGCGTTCTCCCGGCCAATAAGCTCGCACAGCTTTGCCCGATCGCAAATTTCTCACTCCGGGAAAAACTCTTTCAAATTGGTTCAAAAATCTTTGTGCTTGGTCTTCTGGAGTTCCGGCACCGATCGACAAACCCTGCTTTCCTCCTGTAAAATTAGTAACTAAACCGTTAGGAGTAGGAGCGAAAGGTGTAGCTTCCCAGGTACTCTGGAATTCTAAATCGCTATAAACAGAAGCAGTCGAGCGATAAAGTTCCCGCCAAATTCGGCTGCGGTAGCCAGTAACTAACTTAGAATTAGTACCGTAACCCAACTGCTCGATCGCCCGCCGCTTTGGTTGGGGCAAAGGTACGTTAATTTTAACGTCTCGCAGAGTGCTGAACGGTAAAGTTAACAAAACTCGCTCGTAAGTACGCTCGAACGCGCTTAGTCCCGATCGCAAATTTACCCGATAGCGGCCATCCGGCAAAAGAGTAATCGCTTCCAAAACCGTCCCCGCCTCGATCGAACCAGACAATTGACCCGCCAAACGGTTGATAATTTGACTGTTGCCGCCGTCAATTTGATAACGCTCGTCGCTGTTGCCGTACAATTCAAAACTGCCAGCTTCAGAACCGATTAAAAACAGTAGATTTAACGCCGACTGTTCTTCGGGATCTCGACCGTAGAATACCGTATAAGCAACCCGCAACAATTGTCGTAGTAGCGTGCTAGTATCAGCTTGGTCTAGATATTCAGCGATCGAAAGATTGTCCAATCTTTCCGCTGCTTCCGTAAAATCTTGATAGCTAATGTTATCTCCGATAGCGCCCAAATCTTCATTAATTTTATTGGCTAGCGGCGCAAAATCCGCGATTATTTGCTCAAGAGGAAGTCGTCGCCCTTGAAAGAAAAAAGTATCCTTCACAAATCCACTCTGCACCTGGGCTAAGTCGATCGCCCGCAAACCCAATTCCGTCGCCAGCGAGATTAAATTAGTATGACCGGTGTCAATAAATTCTCCTCCCAAATCCGCCGGAATTAGCGTTCCAGCCACCTTGGGAACCGTGCGTATCCGCCCCCCCACGCGGTTAGTTGCCTCGATTATATCGGCGCGCACGCCCGCTTGGCCCAAGCGATAAGCCGCCGTCAAACCCGCAATTCCCGCACCCACAACCAAAATCGGCGATCGTCCGCCCTGTTGAGCAAAAGCTCCCCCTCCATCCCTGGTAAAAGTCGCAGCAGCGGCAGCCCCCGCAGCAGCTAAACCCCCGTGCAGCAACTGGCGACGAGATATGGCAGAATTAGGAATGCGATCGCTCAGCATCCCCAGCAGTTCATCAGCCGGAATGCCCGTTTCCCTTGATTTCTGGGCAATACTCGCAGCGCGGCGCAGCATAGCCATCAGTGCAGACTTAGCCATAATTAAGACATCCTCACAAAACAAAACTTTGATGTAAACTGGATTCTCGATCGTGCACTTTCCAGACTAAAGCCCAGAGAGATTTTTTTAATAATGCTAACCCTCAGAACGCTGTTCGACAGGAAATTTTATCTCGAAAACAACCCAGATGTCGCCGTAGCAGTTGCCAGAGGCACGGTATCGAGTCCCTTCGATCACTACCGAAAAATTGGCAAATTTGAAAATCGCGACCCGAATGCCCTGTTCGACGCCAGCTATTATTTAGACACCAATACAGATGTAGCGGTATCAGCCAAACTGAACGGCTTTTCAGGAGCGGATCACTTTATTAGATTCGGTCAATTTGAACGACGCAACCCCAACCCTTTCTTTGATATTGGTTTCTATCTAGGAAGCAACCCAGACGTTCAGATAGCAGTCCAAACAAATCAATTTACCCCATTTGAACACTACTTGAAAGCCGGTCAATTAGAAAACCGCAAACCCAGCGTTTTCTTCGATCCCAGCTTTTATCTAGAAAAATATCCGCTGGTAGCAGCCGCCGTCCAAAGCGGCGCAGTTAAAAGTGCGATCGACCACTATATTCAATTCGGTCTACAAGAAGGATTGTTGAGCACTCTCCCCGATCCCGCAGACAATTTGATCGCAGCAAAAAGCCTGGGCATTCTCACAGAAATTCAAACTGCAAGCGATTTTGTGGGAGCTGCAGAACCAGCCGACATTTACAGTTTTATCCTCAATAGTCCCAGCCTTTTCAGTGTAACTGTTGAGGGTTTGAGTGCAGATGTTGATGTAGAATTAATTCAGGATCTCAACGGCAACGGCGCAGTTGGAGTAGAGGATCTTATTGCTTCGTCTAACAATTTAGGCACGGCATCAGAAACAATTGTCAGCAATGGGGCTTTGCCGGCGGGGACTTATTTCGTCCGCGTTTCTCAATTTCAAGGCGATACAAATTATGACTTGAGATTGCTATCCGCTCCCTCAGTAATACCGCCCGAAATTTAAATCAAAATAACGTATATAGCAAGCCTAAATCACTCAAAAAAAACCAGACTTCTCCTCACTTCTCCTCTCTTCCTTCGCGGTCTTTGCGCCTTCGCGGTTCGTAAAAAAACATCGGGTTCACAAATGATTTAGACTTGCTATAAAACAGGTTGCAAAAAGGGCGATCGACAAGTTGCCCAGGTTTCACTTATTAGTTTCTGGCCCGCTGGGAGAAGGCAAAGATTGAACAGGTGCCGGAGGCCAATTAGAGCGACTTCTGGTGAGAGTGGTAGACACCAAAGCATAGCCCAAAACAGCAGGAAGCACGATCGCACTCAGAAACACGATCGTCGCAGCCCAAGTCATCGCATTCGAGATCGGGCCGTAATGAGTGCGGTAAGGGTCAAACGTTGGTAAATTAGGCCTCGGCGCGTCCCGCAGCGCGATCGGACGTTTGAACCGCACCCGCCTGTCGTCGAGCTTTTCGAGCAAAATCCAGCCAACTTCCGCCTCTTCCTGGCATAGCTTGTGAAAAATCGCCGGATTGCGGAACAAATCGTTGCTAGCCCGCACAATCTTGTACTCCCAAACCGTCAAATCAACAGAATTGGGATCAGATGGGGGAGTGCCATTGGAGCGCGCATTTTCAGGCGCATTAAAATTATCCTCTTGAGATTCGTACCGAGTCAAAACTTCCTCCTCCTCATCGCATTTTTGCCCCGCATCCAATTGCTCGTGGTTCACCAAAAGACCCACAAACGCAGCCTCCAAGCCGAGACTGCCAATCATCAAACTCCAAATCAGAATTTCAACCATAAAAGGAGTTAAAAGTTAAAAATCAAAAACTCAAAAGACTCGCTTTTAACTTTCAATCTTTAATTTTTAAATAGCCTTCTACCACACAATCTGCACCCACCGCGCGCCAAGAAACTCGCTCTAAAGTCAAAGCATCAGTCATTGCGGAAAACCCCAAATCTCCTACAGGAGTTGGAGCTCCTTGGCCACCGACAATTTTAGGAGCAATAAAAGCCATAATTTTTTGAACTGCACCCTCAGCAATTGCCCTCGCGGCCAAAGTGCCGCCGCACTCCCAGAGTACAGAAAGAAAAGATCGATCGTACAAATAACCCATAACATTAGTCGGTGTCAGAGGCGAGAGCTCCACAACTTCCACCCCTTTGGCGATCAAAAATTCCTGAAATTCCGGGTTAACCCCAGGCTCAGTCAGCACCAAAGTAGCCGCCACAGAGGTTTCCCACAACCAAGCCGACTTCGGCAAATCCAGAGTGCGACTCATCACCACCCGCAGGGGATTATTCCTATCAGGCTGGTGACTCGTCAGTAGGGGATTGTCCAGACGCACCGTATTCCCCCCAACAATCACAGCATCGCAGCCGACGCGCACCCGGTGTACCTCGCTCCGAGCCTCCTCGCCTGTCACCCAAGCGCTGTGGCCGCTACTGGTAGCAATTTTACCGTCCAAAGTCATTGCATATTTCAAAATTCCAAAAGGCCGGCGGTACAAAATCCGGTGCACAAAAGCCTCGTTGAGTTTCTGGCAAGCTTCCCCTTCCACTCCCGCCACCACTTCAATGCCAGCCTCTCGCAACCGGGCTAGCCCAGTTCCAGCTACCAAAGGATTCGGATCGACCATGCCAGCCACTACTTTTGCCACCTTGGCCTTAACTAAAGCTTCAGAACAGGGGGGAGTCCGACCGTAGTGGTTGCAGGGTTCCAGGTTCACGTAGACAGTCGCTCCTTCGGCGAGTTCCCCCGCTTCCCGGAGCGCAAAAACTTCGGCGTGAGGTTGACCGGCACCGGGATGAAACCCTTCGCCGACAATCTTGCCGTCTCGGACAATTACAGAACCGACAAGGGGGTTGGGTGCGGTTTTGCCGAGAGCACGGCGAGCCAATTCTATGCAGCGGCGCATCATGGCTCGATCGAACTCTTGAATTTCGCTGTTTTCCAGTTGTTTTGTACCTTGCTGCTGTCCGTTAGCTAAGCTGGCGATCGCTTGAGCGTGCGCCGGAAAAGTTTCCATGAGATTTTGGTATGATATCTATCCCTGAGTGTACTGAACTTTGATGCTAATTTTGGCTGCGATCCGACGATCGATTGCGGCGGGGGAAAACTGTACGTTACCACTGAGATATTGCACCATTCTCAATTAGCCTTTATGAACAGGCTTTTCGGCCTGTTCCACAAAAGATAAATTTTCTTGTGGAACAGGCCGAAAAGCCTGTTGCTGACAAGGGTGCAAGATGTGAGTTAGCAGGAGTGAAAAGCAATTTAGGACATCGACCCGCACGATCGATCGCATAGCTTTAATATGAGTAAAGAATAGCAGGCGCTTGAAAAAACAATGAGTCAGGACATGAAGCGGGAATTTGCCAGCCGCGACGAATTAATTGCCTACGTGCGCGAACAGTTCCCCGAAGCCGCCGCCCGGCGGGACAGCAGCGTACCCCCGATCCTAGGCGGGCGGAAAGCAGCCGAGACAGCCCTGCAACAAATTGACCCCAGCAAATACGGCTCAACCCGCAATTTCCTCAACGGTGCGGTAACGCGCTTGTCGCCCTATTTGCGCTACGGGGTTTTGAGTGTTGCGGAAGTCCGGGATGCCGTACTGGAGAAGGTGCGCCATCGAGAAGAGGCAGTAAAACTCGTCAACGAGTTGGGTTGGCGGGATTATTGGCAGCGACTGTACGCCGAATTGGGCAACGGGATTTGGGAAGACCGGGAAGCCTACAAAACTGGTTACACTGCTAAAGATTACAGCGAAACTCTGCCGCAGGATGTCGTCGAGGGCACGACTGGTTTGGTTTGCATCGACAGTTTCAGCCGCGAGTTGCGAGAAACTGGTTATTTGCACAATCACCAGCGGATGTGGACTGCTGCTTATCTCGTACACTGGCGCCGCGTGCGCTGGCAAGCCGGAGCTCGCTGGTTTTTGCAACATTTGCTAGATGGAGATCCGGCGAGCAATAATCTTTCTTGGCAGTGGGTAGCCAGCACTTTTAGTCACAAACCTTATTTTTTTAATCGGGAAAATTTGGAGCGTTACACTAAGGCGGTTTATTGTCGCGATTGTCCTTTTTATGGGCAATGCGATTTTGAGGGAACTTACGAATATTTGGAAGGGAAGTTGTTTCCTAATGGAGAAAAGGTCGATCGTAGCGGCGGTTCTAAAAGTTGGCAAGGCTCTAAAAAAGGTAGCAGAAATTAAAAAGTCATTAGTCATTAGTCATTAGTCATTAGTCATTAGTTATCAACAGTCAACAGTTAACAGTCAACAGTTAACAGTCAACAGTCAACAGTCAACAGTCAACAGTCAACCGTCAACCGTCAACAGTTAACAGTCAACAATTCCCAATTTATGAACAATCCGATTATTTGGCTGCACGGCGACTGTTTGAGTCCTAAAGGCCCCGCTTTTCAAGCGCACCCAGAGGCACCGGCAATCTGGGTTTGGGATGATGCGCTCATTGATGAATGGCAGTTGAGTCTCAAACGAATGGTGTTTATTTACGAATGTTTGCTGGAGTTGCCGGTAGTTATTCGGCGGGGCGATGTGGCTGCGGAAGTTATCGCTTTTGCGATCGAATCCGGCGCTAATCAAGTGGTAACTACCGAAAGTCCCAGTCCTCGGTTTCAGGATATTTGCCGGGAAATTAAGCGATCGCACCCCGTAGAAGTTTTGCCACCCGAACCCTTTGTCCGCTACGATGGTTACATTGATTTGAAGCGTTTTTCTCGCTATTGGCGCGTCGCTGAAAAATATGTTTTCTAATTGTAATTGGAAATTGGAAATTGGAAATTGGAAATTGGAAATTGAAAAGAGGTGTTCTTTTCTCTTCTTCCCTCTTCCTTCTTCCTTCTTCCCTCTTCCCTCTTCCTTCTTCCCTCTTCCCTCTTCCCTCTTCCTTCTTCCCTCTTCCTTCTTCCCTCTTCCTTCTTCCCTCTTCCTTCTTCCTTCTTCCCTCTTCCTTCTTCCTCCTTCCTTCAACTCCCCTTCAAACGCTCCAACAGCCATTGAAATCTCGATGCCGCCAAATCTGGATTTTCGACATTTTGCGGGATGGCATCCTCGTCGTCGGGATCTTGATATATTAAACAATCACTGTCATCGCCGAAGCGTTTGACTGTACCCCGCAGTCTAGACGACAGAAATTTGGTAATCGCCCGATAAAACCGCAGGGAAAAAAGCACGTCTTGCTCGAGTTTTTCAGTTAGCAGTCGCCGGGGAATTGACAGGATGAGGCACTCTTCAATTGCCGTGACGCTAGCAGAAGGAAGCCTCCCGTCTACAAAAGACATTTCGCCCAAAACTTCCCCGGAAATAATTTTTCCAATTTCTTTGTCGCCCAAAGATGATACAACAACGCTCAAAGTTCCCTCCAGAACTATGTACAGGGCGTCTAAGGGCTTACCTTCGGCGATCAGGGTTGTGCCGGGGAGGACTTGGGTGCGGGTGCCGTTGGCGAGCATCCAATCGATGTCGCGATCGCTCAATTCGCCTAATATCACTAGAACTTTGCTCATAAAGTCAGGTTAAGATGAGAGAATTTGTATTTTTTTACTTGTTTAGTTGCGTGCTGTTGTTAGATGGTCAGACCCTGAGCGAAAGCGAAGGCTAAACTTTACAAATAAAACACTAAATTTTACACAATTTTCATAAAATTAAGTAATTTTGACACGATCGAGCCACAAATATTTCTCGGAGCGGTGGTATTATTCTACATTAATTGTCAGGGACTGTGCAGCAGCCGATCGCGTTGTATTAACTGCACTTGCTTGGGACGGCGGGGTTGCCCAAACTGTTTTGACAGCTTGCTGTCTCTTGGTTTCGAGCTGGTGCCCCCTCTAAAACCGGGTTTTTCCGGCGTGGCTGCGAGTGCAGCGCCCCCAAGTACAGTATTGTAGAATGCAAGCGAGACGCGCGATCGACCCATCAATTAAACACGATTAAGGATGGAATCATCCCTAGGATTGATTTTTTGCCGATCGATCGGTAAATTAAAATTAGCCTCTAAACGCGCCGTCCGTTCTTGAATCTAATCAGCTTGAGAGTTGACTATTCAACAGTAAAATGGCAATCTAGGAACAACACAACTCATATTTGTGTCTTTTTTGAGCAAAGCTCTCGATGTTCGCCCTCAAACACTTACACTTTTAACACCCCCTTCATTGAGGAGTTTCTATGAATAGTCTATTTTCCAAGTCTACTTTTGCGTTAATAAATCTTGCAGCTTTAGCTGTTTGTTGCAGTACCATGTCAGCGAAAGCTGAAACTGGCAACTTGCCCGATGTCGCTACAACTGCAACAATAGCAGCTCAAAATATTGACCAAATTTCTGAGCCGACGGCAACTTCAGCAGTTAAACCAGACGCAGAAACAACGGCTAGTAATAAAAAAATTGATTCAATCAGTTGGAGCGAACTAACAGAAGCGGCAGAGCCAGCAGCCTCTGAACCGGCCGCCAACTCGCAAGTATCTATGGCTGCACCCGAAAAATCGGAAGCAGCAACATCTGAAATTGCTGAGACAGAAACAGCGCAAAATACATCCATTGCTGCTGAGACCCAAAAGTCGGAAGAAACCGCTAAAATTGCTGATAATGCTGTCCAAGTGCAGTCAACAGTCGAGACTGCCAAAAAGAGCGATCGACCTACCTCAATTGTTGCCGAGAGCAATAATCGGGAAGTAACAGCAACGAAGGAAGAAAAAGAAGTCCAAACAGCCCAAGAATTGTTGAGCAATCCTGTCAGCACTTCCGCCTCAGCTTTGACAAACCAACCGAAAGTTGCTGAAAAACCGGCAACTGTCTCCGAAGCAACTGAAAAAGTAGCTCAAGGAACTCAAATCCGACCAGGCCGAGCTACCCGTTCTGGGCCCAGCTACATCGGGATTGGCGGCAATCTAGGTTTTGGCGGAGATTCAGCTTTAGGCGACGGTTCATTTGCGATTATTAGCAAAATCGGTTTGACGAGCAATTTGTCGGTGAGACCGACTGTTTTGTTCCAGGACGACTTAGCTTTTCTAGTTCCCGTTACCTTCGATTTTGTATCTCAAGATGCCGTCGAAGTCAGCGAGGATTTTGTGATTACTGCTGCTCCTTATGCAGGTGCTGGCGTGATAATTTCTACCGGGGATGACGGTACTTTGGGCTTCCTGATTTCGGGGGGTGTAGATGTGCCGCTGTCGAGAAATTTAACAGCAACAGCGGGACTGAATGTTGGTTTTGTAGACGGAGCTGAAGTGGGATTGTTAGTCGGTGTGGGCTATACGTTCCCGAATATTGCCCGGTAGTGTTGCTGTTTGAGCAAACGCAGGACAAATAAATAGGCGCGGGGTTGGCTGTAGGAATACAGTCAACCCTTTTTGATGATGGAAAATCTGCCTATGCGATATGTAGGGTGCGCCATAAGCACAGAGCGGTAATGTAGGGTTGGAAATCTTCGTAGAAACCTGGTTTCTTTACTCGTCCTAGACGCACAAGCCCGATCGATGAAGGATAATAGGTCGTTTCAGCCATCAATCTAAGTCCAGAAAGCCGGAATATTCGTGACAGTCTGCAAGTCTGATAGTTGTATAATAGACAGACTAGCCAAGCGTAAAAAGTAGAATCCTATGTCGCAGGGAATCTTCAACAAAATCCTCAATCAGCTTGACACTCTGGAACTGCTAGAACTACAGCAACTAGAGCGCGCTATAGGGATATATCTGGCCCAGAAAGAACAAACTGCTCAACGGACAAAATTGCACCAAGCGCTGTTAACTTCTGGTTTAGTAAAAAAAATCAAGCATTCTTCTGGGAGTCAGCAAACAGAACGGCGACTAATTCAGGTACAGGGTAAGCCTGTTTCTGAGACAATTATTGAGGAACGCCGCTAGATGACAATTTATTTTGTAGATAGCAGTGCGCTGGTATAACGCTACATTAATGAAATAGGTTCGGCATGGGTTTTGAGTTTGTGCGATCCTGCACTTAACAACGATATATTGATTGCTGCTATTACAAGTGTTGAAATTGTTGCTGCAATTACCAGAAGGTCGCGCGACAGATGCTACAGCAGCGTGCAATCAGTTCAGGAGTGACCTACAATCTGAGTATCAGGTTGTAGAATTCACCGAAAGCATTATTAACTCTGCAATGGCATTAGCTGAAACCTACGGATTGCGAGGCTATGATGCTGTGCAGCTAGCAACAGGCTGTGGCATAAATAACCTTTGCACAGCTAACAGTTTGCCTGCGATGACTTTTGTATCTGCTGACGGGGAGCTGAATGCAGCAGCAACAAGTGAGGGTTTGATAGTTGAAAATCCCAACAATTACCCGTAAGGTCGCAAGCCCGTACAGTAAAAACCGCACAAATCTCGTTTGTAGCCGAGTATCGGGATGCTCCCGGCTCGATCGTACTTTCTCACCAACCACCCGAAAAAACCGTGACCAAAACAGAAATCTTAGCAGCACTCAAAAATCTGACAGCAGAAGAACGCCTAGAAATCATCGAAACAGCTTCGCGGATGATGCGCGAAGAAATAGAAGAAAAAGCCCAGCGTAAAGCCGAGAGAAAGCAGAAACTCAGAGCCGCAGCAGAAGCAGCAGTAAAAGATTATATGCCGGGAGGTGCTTTACATGATTTGTGGTCGGCTGACAGCGAACCCTATTTTGAATCCGAGGAAGAATACCTTAATGCAGGGATAAAAACTAATGCGTAGAGGCGAAATCTGGCTGGTTGCGCTTGAACCTACTGTGGGCGCCGAAATCGGCAAAACCCGTCCGGTAGTAATTGTCAGCGATGAAACGGTGGGAATTTTGCTGCTTGAAGTTATTGTTCCCATCACTGACTGGAAAGAGCGATACACCGAGAGAAATTGGATGGTTCGACTAGAACCCAGTGGCGAAAATGGCTTGGCGAAACTCTCCGCCGCCGACGCTTTTCAACTAAACCAAAAGGAGTCCCGCGCTCTACCTGTACCCAGGTGAGCGTCGGGAGGAATTGGCGTGAGCGAAGAGAGCTGCCCCGAACCAAACCGATGACTTTATGTGTCGGAAGGTGAGGGGCGGTCGATGAGCGAACAGATGATTTTTACTACACCACTTGCTTTTGGTGTCTTCACGAGATAGAATTTTCCCAGAGTTCGTGAAAGTAATGCCTCAAATAATCACCGCCAAGTTAAAGCTACACCTGAATGCCGAGCAAAAAGCTCTGGTGTCTCAGACTACCTTGGCTTATCGCGATGCCTTGAATCATACTTCGCGAGTTGCTTTTGATGCGAACAAAACCAGCAATGGTGCTAAGTTGCAAAAGGCTGTCTACAATGAATTGCGAGTTCGATTTGGACTCGGTGCTCAGATGGCTTGTAATGTACCAAGACAAGTTTCGGCAACTTACAAAACTCTCTGGACTAAAGTAAAACAATCTAACGATGGTATTGCTAAAGGGTACACCAAGAAACGGTACAAAGGACTAGACCAACCTCCTAAATATATCTCTCGAACCTGTACCTTAAATTATCAACGCGATTACTCGTTTAAATCCGAGCAAAGGGTGAGTATTATCACCCTAGCTGGTAGAATAGTAGTCTCGTATGAGGGCTACAACAAACATCTAGATTTGATTGCCAATGGTTCCAAGGTTGGAGCAGCTAAAATTGTCTATCAGCGTTCCTCTAAAGTTTACTATTTGATGGTAAGTATTGAGGTAGAAACCCCTGAACTCGACCCACTGAAAATAACTAGAGTTTCTGGCGTTGACGTGGGGATGCGCTACTTAGCCGTAGAAACAGACTTACAAAACAAGTCTAATTTCTACTCAGGTTCAGAAGCTAGACATAAAGCCAACCGCTATCATAAAGCTAGACAAACTCTTCAGCGTAAAGACACTCGTTCGGCAAAGCGCAGACTAATTGCTTTGTCGGGAAGAGAAAGACGGTTTATCGCTGACGTGAACCACCAAATTAGCAAGGATATTGCCAAACCTAATACTTTGATTGGACTGGAAAACCTAACCGGAGTTCGGGAGAGAATTAAGTCCAAGTCTGGTAAAAAGGCTAGCAAGAAACAGCGAAGAGCTAATCGAAATAAAGTTAAATGGTCGTTTGCCGAATTGCACGGCTATATTGACTACAAAGCTAATTTGAACGGCTCTTTAGCTACTAAAGTCCCAGCTCATTATACTTCGCAAAGCTGTCCAAAGTGCGGACACACATCAGCAGGCAATAGACCAAAAAAAGGGCTATTGTTTCGCTGTGAATGTTGCGGACACGAGCTTCATGCTGATTTGGTGGGTGCGCGAAATATTGCCATGAGAACGTTGCTTGTCCGGCAGGACTGGACGAGTACGGGGAGCTTGTCAGCATCCCCTAATGTGTCGGGCCGTGAAACTAAAGCTGAGATTCTGCAAAGATTCTCCCAATTGCGGTGGAGCTCAGATACAAGCCCACATCTCCGGCGGTACTCCGCTTGATGCTGGGTAGTTGACGTCCGTTCCGTTTCTCAACAAAGATTTGTCCGACAACTCGGAACCCTGTCCGAGACAATTATGGAAGAAATTGCAGAAGCACTGACAATTGTTCTGGATCTAGATTGAATAACTAGGCAACAGCGTACAAATAGTGTTATTTATAGATAGATTGTATGGCGCGATGGCCTAAATGATTCCTATACAACTTACACTCAAAAATTTTCTCAGCTATCGCGAAGCTGCTTTAGACTTTCGCGGCCTGCACACCGCTTGCATTTGCGGGCCTAACGGTGCTGGCAAATCCTCCCTCTTAGAAGCCATATCCTGGGCACTTTGGGGCTGTTGCCGCAGCGATACGGAAGACGATATCATCCATATCGGCGAAATTGATGTGCGCGTTGATTTCACTTTCTCCACCGGCGGCCAAATCTACCGGGTGATTCGCAACCGTCGGCGCGGACAATCGGGAAGTTTGGAATTTCAAGTCAGCTTGAATTCTGCCGAGAGTGAGGAAAAACTTAATTTTCGCACGCTCACAGACAAGGGGCTGAGAACAACTCAGCAAAAAATCCTCGAACACATCAAACTTGATTACGATACTTTCATCAACTCGGCGTATTTGCGGCAGGGGCGAGCTGATGAATTTATGCTCAAAAAACCGATCGAACGCAAACAAGTTTTAGCCAACCTGCTAAAACTCGACTCCTACGATACTTTATCCGACCAAGCCAAAGATACCTCCAAACAATTTAAAGCTCAAGTCGAAGTGCTCAAACAGAGTTTGCTAACCGTACAAGAGCAACTGCAACAAAAAGAGGCTCTCGCCTCCGAACAAACTCAATTGCAGCAAGCAACCGATTTGCTTCAGCAGCAGCAGCAAGCCGACACAACCGAGTTACAGCAACTGCAACTCCAGCACCACAACCGCCAAACTTGGCAAAAACTCCTCGCCGGCCACCAGCAACAGCACTACAATATCTCTCAAGAATGCCGCCGCTTGCAGCAAGAACTCAGCGCAGCCAAACAGCAGCAAAATGAGCTGCAAGCCCTCCTAGACCAAGAAAAGGAAATAACAGCAGGCATCGCGTACTTCCACAGCTTGCAAGCCACAGAAGAAAGTCTGGCGGGAAAATTTAAGGCAAACCAACAAGCGCAAAATCAGCGCCAGCAATTGCAAGAACAGCAGCGGCAAGAACTGAGCTTTTTGCAAAGCAAAATTCAGCAATTGCAAGCTCAATTAGAGGTTTTAGAACAAGATGAAAAAGATGTTCTGGAGATTCTCAAACAGCAGCCGGAGGTTGACAAAGGACTCGCACAGTTGCAAGCAGTTCGATCGCGCCTCAACGAACTAGAGCAACTGCAACTGCAAGTTTCGCCGCTGCTACAACAGCAGCAGCAAAAGCAACAAAAGCTCGATCGCGCCCGCGCCGGTTTAACCGCCCGCTTAGACGAAATCAACCGACAGGTGCAAGTTCAGCAGCAGCAGCGACAGCCGCAATTACAGCAGGAAATCTCGGCCATCGCCAATCAAATTTTGCAGTTGGAAAACAAGCGAGTTTATCAGCAGCGAGTCCGCGAAAAAGGTCAAGAAAGGCACGACTTTCTAGGAAACCTGCAAGCCCAAAGCCGCGACTATCAAACCAGACTCGCTGAAATCGACCAAAAACTGCAACTGCTGCGGAAACATGAAGGAGAAAAAACCGCAGGCGAAGGTAAAGCCTCGAATTTTGCGGAAAACGAGCCATCGAATTCGCCTTTAATGGTGCGGGATGCAAATTTTGGCAATTGTCCTTTGTGCGATCGACCTTTAGACGAACACTACTGGAATTTGGTAGTCACAAAACACCACACCCAACAGCAGGAAATCTGGAACCAACTGTGGGTTGTGCGCGAACAGTTGGCCGTCTCTGAGCGCGAAATTCAAGTTCTCAGACATGAATACCGCGAACTAGAAGAGGAATTAGCGCCCTACCAAGAATTGCGGGAACGCCGCAGTCATTTACAAGCACAATTAGATAGCCTGGGCCAAGACGAAAACCGACTGCACAGTATGCGTCAAGACGCTGCAGAAATAGAGCGGTTGTTACGCACCGGCGAGTATGCAGCGGAGGATTTGGGCGAACTCCAGCAAATCGAACAGCAACTGCAACAGCTCAATTACAGCGATCGCAGCCACTCCCTCGCCCGCAGCGATGAAAAGCGCTTGCGGTGGGCGGAAATTAAGCAAGCTCAAATCAAAGACGCTCAGCAGAAACTGAATAAAATTAATGCCCGCCGCCCGGATTTGCAAACTCAATTAGCCACCGTACAGCAACAGTTAGAACAGCAAAAAAACAGCTCGGAAATACAGCAGCAAATTCTATCTTTAGATAGATACATTGGGGAAATTGGCTATAATTTGGAACAGCACGAACACGTGCGGAGCGAAATGCGCCGATCGCAGTTTTGGATTGCGCGCGCCGAAAAATTGCGATCGGCAACTGTGCAGTACCCGCAAGTGCAGCAGCGGGTTAATGACATAGCAAATTCCATCGCAGTGCGCGATCGAGATTTGCAAGCTGTCAGCGCTCAAACTGCAGCCATGAACCAGCAATTGCAAGAACATCCCGATCCCACAGCCCGCATAAGTGCGATCGAACAGCAAATCAGTCGCCGCCGCCAGCAGCTAGACCAACATTTGGGAAGTCTCGGACGCCTCCAGCAGCAGCAGCAAAATCTGGAAACTCTGCAAGTTCAGCTAGTAGCTCAAAAAGAGCAAATGCAAGTTGCCAAACGCCAGCAGCGAGTTTATCAAGAGTTGGGTCAAGCATTTGGTAAAAACGGCATTCAAGCTTTAATGATTGAAAATGTTTTGCCTCAACTTGAAGCTGAAACAAATCAGATATTGTCGAGATTGAGCGCCAATCAATTGCACGTTCAATTTATTACTCAGCGGGCGGCTGCTTCTAAAAAAGCAACTAAGTTGATTGACACTTTAGACATTTTAATTGCTGATGCTCGCGGTACTCGCGCCTACGAAACTTACTCGGGCGGTGAAGCTTTTCGGATTAATTTTGCGATTCGGCTGGCGCTGGCGAGACTGCTGTCTCAGCGGGCGGGCACGGCGTTGCAAATGTTGATTATTGATGAGGGATTCGGAACTCAGGATGCTGAAGGGTGCGATCGGCTGATTGCTGCAATTAATGCGATCGCCTCCGACTTCGCCTGCATTCTCACCGTTACCCATATGCCCCACCTGAAAGAAGCTTTTCAAGCCAGGATTGAAGTAAGCAAAACTGCTCAGGGTTCTTGCATCAACTTGTCAATGTGAACTACCTACACCAACCGCTTAGGCGGTAGGTCGCAGGCTTCCAACTTCATCGGAAAGCGCCTTAGAGACGGATGACTTACGTCTTCCACCCTTCGGACTTACCTTTCCTCCATTGGCAGTAGCGTTGGTTCCCAGCGCTAAAATGCGAAGCCCTTCATCTCGAATATTGATTGCTGCATTTACATCACGGTCATGCTTCGTTTCACAGTGTTGACACTGCCACGATCGGACACCCAAAGGCAGGCTACCTACTCGATTGAGACAGACTGAGCAGGTCTTTGAAGATGGGAAAAAGCGCTCTACTTCTACGTAGATTTTCCCATCTTCCCCTGCTTTATATTTGAGCATGGTGGTAAAGGTTCCCCAACTGGCATCGCTAATTGCTTTTGCCAAGTTGTGATTCTTGACCATGTTCTTCACCACTAAGTTCTCAACGCAGATCACTTGGTTTTCGTTGACCATTTTGCGCGATAGCTTATGCAGAAAATTTTTACGGGTATTTGCAATTCTTTCATGCACCCGTGCGACAATCCGTTTCGCTTTGAGACGACGACCAGACCCTTTTACTTGACGCGATAGCTTTTGCTGCTTACGTTTTAGATTCTTAGCGCGTTTCTTCAAGACTCTCGGATTGTCAAACTTGGAGCCATCTGAGGTGATGGCAAAGTGAGTCAGCCCCAAATCAATCCCTACGGCCTTACCTTTACTGGATTTCTCTAGATCGGGCAGTTCGTCATCAAACAACAACGAAGCAAAATACTTGCCCGATGGAGTCAGAGAGACAGTCACAGTTTTCAGTTTTCCGTCCAGAACGCGATGGATTTTGGCTTTGATTATTCCCAACTTAGGGAGCTTCAAACCTCCATCCGCGATCTTGACGTTCTGAGGATATTGAATAGATTGCTTGTCAAACTTGGATTTGAAGTTAGGGAATTTAGTCCGACCTTCAAAGAAGTTAATAAAGGCTCTAGACAAGTTCAGGGACACAGACTGAAGCACTTGCGAGTAAGGTTCAGCCAACCATTCAAACTCCTTTTTGAGCCCTGGCAGACGGTCATTCATCCCTTGCTGGGATAGACCCTTACCAGTCTCTTTATATATCTGATTGGTTTGAGCTAAGGAGTTATTCCAGAACCAACGGGCACAGCCAAAAGCCTTGGAGAGCGCTTCTTGCTGCTCGTCTGTCGGATAAATTCGTACCTTAACCGCGTGTTTCATATTCCTATATTACCATGATGACTGGAATCTAGTAAAGCTCTTTCGATGTTGCTTTATATAGTGTGGCAATCCCTCAACTCTCTATCTCCCTCGCCGTTGGCATTGGTCATGCTTAGGTTTCGGTCTTGCCCTGCCTTTCATCCTGCCACTAAGCTGAGTACAGCTATAGTGGGGGAATTCCCGTGCCCGCGAGTTAAAAATAAGATCGTAAAATAGGAATACCTCAAGCTATTTATAATTTTTTATTCTTCTGTCCGCTCCGAAGGAGCGTGAATATTGCTACAGATGACAACAGACTCTTTCAACCTGTCTCTCCTAGAGCGGGCGATCGCAGCTTCGAGCAACAGCATCCTCATCGCGGATGCTCGCAGGCCTGACACACCTATTATCTACTGCAATCCTGCTTTTGAGAAACTGACCGGTTACAGTACCGAAGAAGTTATTGGACGCAACTGCAGGTTTTTGCAGGGCCCCGATACCGATCAGAGCGAATTAGATAAACTCCGCAGCAGTTTACGATCGGGAACGGAAATTCAGGTAGTTCTCAAAAATTATCGCAAAGACAAAACTCCTTTTTGGAACGAATTAATGGTTTCCCCCATCCTAGACAATGAGGGAAAATTAACTCATTTTATCGGAGTTCAGAACGATATTAGCAAAAGAGTAGCAGCCGAAACAGCCAGGGAAGAAAGCGAAGAAAGATTGCGGGCGATAGCCACTGTGACTCCCGTTCCCATGTCAATTACGCGCCTAGAAGATAGCGTAATTTTGTATGCAAATTCTGCCCTCGGAGAAAGTTTAGGTGTGAGTTGCGAACAACTTATCGGACGCAAAAAAAATGAACTTTATGCCAATATCAATGACCGCAGTCAATTGATAGAATTAGTCAAACAAAAGGGCTTTGCAGACCGCGAAGAAATCTGCCTCAAGAAAGCAAATGGCAGTTTTTTTTGGGTAAAAATGTCGATGCGAGCGATTAATTTTAATGGCGAAGCCGCAATTTTATCGGCATTTTACGATATTACCGATCGCGTAGAAGCAGAAACCGCACTACGGCAAAGCGAAGCGAGGTTTCAAAAACTAGCCGCCAACGTTCCGGGAATGATTTATCAATTTCAGTTAGCAGCAGACGGCACTATGTCATTCCCCTACGTCAGTTCCGGCTGCCGCGAACTCTGGGAATTAGAACCTCTTGTACTCCAAAACTCAGCTATGCCCGCGATCGAAATGATTCATCCAGAGGATGCGCCCAGCTTCCACGAATCAGTTGCTATCTCAGCTAAAACTTTAGAGCCTTTGCGGTGGGAAGGCAGATTTGTTTTTCCGGGCGATCGGATTAAGTGGATTAGCGGGGCTTCCCGGCCAGAACCGGGCGAAAAAGGTGAGATTATTTGGGACGGCTTGTTGATTGATATTAGCGATCGCAAACTTGCAGAATCAGCACTGATCCAAAGCCAAGCCAGATTCCAAAAAATGGCCGCCAACCTGCCGGGAATGATTTATCAATACTTGCTGCATCCCGACGGTTCCGATGAATTCATTTATGTGAGTTCAGGCTGTTGGGAACTCTACGAATTAGAGCCAGAGAAAATTCAAGAAAACTCCGCTTTAATTTGGGCAACGGTGCATCCAGAAGACCTAAAAACTCTGTTAGAATCAATCGCCGTTTCTGGCGAAACTTTAAAACCTTGGATATATGAAGGGCGGATCGTAACCGGATCGGGAAAACTGAAATGGATTCGCGGCATCGCCCGCCCCGAAATGCAGCCAGGGGGCGATATACTGTGGGAGGGAGTGACAATCGACATCAGCGATCGCAAGCTAGCAGAAATCGCCCTGGGCCAGTCAAAAATCGCCCTGCAACAAGCCAATCAAGAACTTGAAAAGCGCGTCCTAGAACGCACGGAAGCCTTGGAAACATCCCAAAATATGCTGTGGTTGGTAATCAATAACATCCCTCAGTTAATCGCCTGGAAAGATCGAGATTTAGTTTACTTGGGAGGCAACAAAAACTTTGCCAAAGTCGCAGGTTTCCATCACCCCAGTGAAATCGCCGGTCTCACCGACTTCGATATGCCCTGGAAGCCGGAAGAAACAGAATTTTTTCGAGCCTGCGACCGCCGCATCATGGCAACCAACACCCCAGAATATCACATCTTAGAATCCAAAATGCAAGCCGACGGCACCCAGTGCTGTCTGGATACAAATAAAATACCTTTACACGACAATTCCGGCAATGTTGTCGGCATTTTGTCTACGTTTGAAGACATCACCGATAGGCTTTCCCTAGCAGCTCAAGTCCGGGCCAGCGAGGAACTATTTCGCACAATTTTTGAAGATGCACCCATCGCTATCTACTTAGCTAATTTAGATGATAACAAGTTAGTGCGAGTCAATAAGACTTACTGCGATATGCTGGGATATACCGCAGCAGAATTGCTCGCCAAAACATTTATTGAACTGGGGCATCCCGAAGATTATCCCAAAAATCTCCAAGTTGCTCTTTCTCTCGATCGGGGAGAAATTAATAGCTATCAAATCGAACTCCGCCAGATTGCCGCTACAGGTAAAATTGTTTGGGTAAACGTGACAGCTACTTTGATTCGAGACGGCGAAGGAAAACCCATTTACAATTTAGGGATGATTGAAAATATAACGAACCGCAAAATTTCCGCCGCCGCACTCCAAGCTTCCGAATCTCAATTAAGAAAACAAGCAGCCCAATTGCAAGAAGCCTACGAACAGCTACAAAACGCTCAAATCCAATTAGTGCAATCCGAAAAGATGTCGAGTCTCGGTCAGATGGTGGCTGGGATTGCCCACGAAATAAACAATCCGGCCACTTTTATTAACGGCAATATTTCTCACACTTACACCTATTTTCACGATTTAATTGAACTGTTAAGTCTCTACCAGGAATGCTACCCGTCCCCAGTGCCTCAGATTGCTGAAAAAGTTAAGGAATTAGAGTTGGATTTTCTGAAGGAAGACTTGCCAAAAATGCTAAATTCCATGAGAGTAGGAGTAGAAAGAATTAGTAAGATTGTGCTGTCGCTGCGGAACTTCTCGCGACTGGATGAATCTGAAATGAAGTTGGTAGACGTTCATGAAGGAATTGACAGTACACTGTTAATTTTGCAGCACAGATTGCATCAGGCCAGTATAAAAAGCGGGATTGAAATTATTAAAGAATACGGAAAAATATCCAAGGTTTACTGTTGTGCGGGTCAGTTAAACCAGGTATTCCTAAATATTATCAGCAATGCGATCGACGCTCTAGAAAACCAACGGGAACCTCGGACGATCGTGATTCGCACCCTCATGAAAAAAGCCGGGTGGGAAAGCCATAGTAATAGCCAGCTCAGTGATTGCGATCGCATTGTAATTTGCATCGCCGACAGTGGCCCGGGAATGAGCGAAGACGTTCGCAAGCGGCTATTTGACCCCTTCTTCACAACCAAGCCCGTAGGGGCTGGAACAGGCTTGGGATTATCCATCAGCCATCAGATTGTGGTAGAAAAACATAAGGGAAGCCTGCGGTGCATCTCAGCGCCCGGACAGGGAGCGGAATTCTGGATTGAAATCCCCTGCTGAGCGATCGTCCATTAATCAAAAAGTTTAAATATCTAACTTTTAATTCCCAATTGCCGTCGGTGCTTGAGTTATCAGGGTTTTGAATTAACCGCACTCAGAGACCGGAACAAATCGCACTCAGCGGTGTGCTAATCTGCTGCCCTTATTCGCTAGGCAAATATGCTGAAAAAATTACCTTTATCCTGGTCTCGCTACATTCCAGCCGGGTTGACGCTGGGTTTGGGTGTGGGACTGTCGCTTCTGACATTCGCCTTGGTTTGGGACTGGGAAGACAAGCGCCGCGACTACGAAATGAACCGCCGCATCGACGATATTTCGATCGCCATCGAACGCCAGCTCAACTCCGACTTAGATACTGTTCTCGCCCTCAGCGACTACATGAAAGCCTTCAGCGCCGTCGAGCGTTCCTCTTTTGCCAGGTTTGTCGCCCGGCCCCTATCCGTCCACCCCAGCCTGCAACTCCTGGCTTGGGCGCCCCGCGTCCCCAATTCCGAGCGGCGCAACTACGAAACCAAAGCTAGAACGGAAACAGAGCCCAGCTTCGAGATTACAGAGCGCGGCCCGCGAGGAGAACTCCGCAAGGCTCTCCAGCGTTCCGAATACTTCCCGGCTTTCTACGTCGAACCACCAGCCGGAAACGAGACAGTATTAGGCTTTGACCTCGCCTCCCACCCAGAAATCCGCGCCGCGCTCGATCGAGGGCGCGATACAGGAGAAATGATTGTCACCAACTACATCGGCTTAACTCAGGGCAATTCCCCGGAACTAGGTCTTTTGGCTATAGTTCCGATTTACGAAAACAGCAGTAAACCCACTACCCTGGAATCCCGTCGCCAACGGCTACAAGGATTTGTTCTGGGCGTATTTCGAGGCAAAGATATTTTCCAAACCTCTTTAAAAGGACGCAATACCGACTACCTCAATATTTATCTCGTTAGCGAGGCTCCAGACAAGCAACAAGCAGCGTCGCTGTTACCGCAAAGGGCCAACCCGGTTCTCAAAAATCTCCCTGCTGAGGGCCAAATTCAGCAATTTGCGGTGCAGTTCCAATCCGAGAGCCAACAAGTGCTTCCAGCATCAGCCGCTGCGGAACCCTCCCTCATGCAAAACTGCCCGATTCTTGACAATCCAGGCCCGAACTATACAGCTTGCAGAAGGCGGCTGAAAATTAGCGGCCGCCAGTGGTCTATGTACGTGTCTGCAACGCCGGAAATTCGCAGGCTTCGCAAGCACTGGCGCTCTTGGGGAACTCTGACGATGGGGATGCTGTGGACTCTGATTCCGGTGACATATATGCTGACATCTTTGAGTCGCACCGCCCAAATCGAAAAGCTAGCCGGAGAAAGAATTCGCCAAGCCGAACAGTTGCAAGCTGCTTACCTACAGTTGGAACTCGAACAAGCTAAATCCGAGCAACTGCTGCTGAACGTTTTGCCTGCTGCGATCGCCCTGCGTTTGAAGGACAATGAACACAATATCGCCGAAAGTTTTGCGGAAGTAACTGTGATGTTTGCCGACATTGTGGGGTTTACAGAGCTTTCGTCGAGAATTTCAGCGACGGCGGTGGTGGAAGTGCTCAACGATATTTTTTCGGCTTTTGACCATTTGGCCGATCGCCACGGTTTGGAGAAAATTAAGACTATTGGTGACGCTTACATGGTTGTCGGCGGTTTGCCTACGCCCCGAGACGATCACGCCGAGGCGGTTGCGAACATGGCGATCGATATGCTGCATGAAATTAGGCTGCTGAGTTTAGAACATTCGGAACCTTTCAGCATTCGGATCGGGATTAGCAGTGGGCCTGTCGTTGCCGGCGTTATCGGCTTAAAAAAGTTTATTTACGACCTCTGGGGCGACACAGTAAATATTGCTTCGCGCATGGAATCCCACGGGATTACCGGCTGCATTCAAGTCACCGCCGAAACCTACGAGATATTAAAAGATAAATATACTTTTCAGAAGCGCGGCGCTATTCAAGTTAAGGGCAAGGGATACATGGTTACTTATTTGCTGACTGGGAAAAAAGATTATTAATCCAGCCCCAAAACGGATACGAGTCTCCGAATCCGCGATCGACTAAGACTTTCGATCGCCAAGCTAAGATATGATAAGCTCAAGGTATTCTATCACCCCTGCACCAACTGAGGAAAAACCATGACGACGCTGCTAATTCAAACCGAAAGCGTCCCACTGACGGTCAATTTCCCTGCGATCCAATCGATGACTGTGGAACAGTTCTATGAATTCTGTCTAGTGAATCGCGATTTGAGAATTGAGCGTACAGCAAGTGGGGAAGTTATCATTATGTCACCAGCCTTTTCAGATACAGGGAACCGCAACATTAAAATTGCTCAGCAACTTGCGAACTGGGCAGAAGAAGATGGCACAGGTGAAGCGTTTGACTCCAGTGCAGGCTTTACCTTGCCGAATGGAGCAACCCGCTCCCCCGATGCCTCATGGATTAAACTAGAGCGCTGGAATGCCTTAACTGAAGAACAAAAAGCCTCATTCGCACCGATTTGTCCAGACTTTGTGATTGAATTGCGGTCTGCGAGTGACACTCTCAAGGGATTGCAAAACAAGATGCAAGAATATATTGAGAACGGTGTATCGCTCGGCTTTTTGCTCGATCGCAAAAACAGAAAAGTCTACATCTACCGTCCCGATTGCGAACCTGAAGTCTTAGATAATCCTGAAACAGTCAGCGCCGATCCAGAGTTACCGGGATTTGTCTTGCGGATGGCAAAAATCTGGTGATTTAGATCGTTACACCATACTCAAAGACATCAATTCATCTGTCATTTCAAAATTCGCCGTCACACTTTGCACGTCGTCCAAATCTTCCAGTGCATCCATTAACTTAAGGAGCGATCGAGCTTTTTCAGGAGTGTCTATTTCTACTGTATTGCTCGGAATCCAGCGAGTTTCCGACTGCAAAACTGCAAAATTTTTTTGTTTCAAAACATCAGCCAACTGTTCCAAATTAGCCACACTTGTAAATACCTCTGCCCCTTCAGTATCCTCATCAATTAATATCAAATCATAAGATTCCGCAGCCGCCTCTAGGGACGCTTCAAACAATTGTTCCTCATCAATCGGGCCGCGTACCGTACAAACTCCTTTGTTCTCAAACATCCAGCCCACACAACCAGTTTCGCCCAAGTTGCCGCCATTTTTAGTAAAAGCTTCTCGCAAGTCAGCCGCCGTGCGGTTGCGGTTGTCTGTCAGCGCTTCAATCAGAATAGCAACTCCGCCAACGCCGTAACCTTCGTAGCGAATAGCTTCTAATTCCGAACTTCCCCCGGCCAAGCCAGCACCTTTGGCGATCGCCCTTTCTATGTTTTCATTAGGAATATCCGCCGCCTTGGCTTTTTCAATAGCCGTCCGCAGTTGAAAATTGCCAGCGGGATCGGGAACTCCGCTGCGGGCCGCGACAATAATTTCGCGAGATATTCTAGCAAAAACCTTGCCTTTAACAGCATCAACTCTAGCTTTTTGGCGTTTAATATTCGCCCACTTACTGTGTCCAGCCATACCGATTTAAGATTTTTGATTTAAAATGTGCGATCGACATTAAACAATAACACCCAGATTCGGACTAATCAGATGAACGTAGGGTGCACCGGGCCGCGCACCTTACACACATAGCATACAATGCGATTTTTCGCACGAATTTCAACTTTAATTAAACCGGATCACGGTTTCAGAGTCAGTCAGGTGAGAAGTATCGCCATTAAGTGCGATCGACCATTCTCCCTCACCCCGCACCACTTTCACCAAACAGCACAAAGAAGCGTTAATTTCCGTTTCAGCACAGCCCGCCAGCCCGATCGCAGTTCCTAAAACCGACGCACCGTGACCTACCAATAACATATCTTCGGGAAACTCAGCCGCGAGGCGTTTAGCAGTTTCCCCCGCCCTTTTGAGACAAGCTTCCCCAGTTTCGGGATAATTAGCAATACCGCCTTTGTAGGAAGCATCAATCCTGGGAAAACGCCTGCACAAAGCTTCAACGGACTCAGTTTCCGGCATTTCTGTCATCCATTCAGGATTTAGCCATTCGCACAGTCCCCACTCTAGTTTAATTGACAAATCGAGAGCTTCTGCCGCGTGATTTGCTGTTTGGACAGTTCGCAGAAAAGGGGAAGCAAAAATATGAGAAATTCCTTCACCTTTGAGGCGATTTGCGAGTTGTTTAGCTTGAATGTGACCGTCTTCGGAAAGGTGGGGGTCGTAGCGGTGTTCTGCGGTGAGAAACCAGTCGGGGTTAACGAAGTCGATGCGGTTTCCGTGTCGTGCGATCCAGACTGTTTGTGGCATGAGTTGGTTTGAGTTTTGCTTCTAGGTGTAATATTATATCAAAGATGCTGATTTGGGCTCTTTATGAAATTCGAGTGGGATGAAAAAAAGTGAATCCGTAGGGTGCGGATCTGCGATATCTTAGATATAACTTGCAGATTTTTGAGGGCGACGCACCTTACTGACGAGAAGATTATGTGTACCACATCTACATGCAATATGCTGTATATTAAAGATATTGAAGTTTATGAATAAGAATAAAACAGGGATGAACGATGAACTGCGATCGGAATATGATTTGAGGAAGTTGCGTGTAAGAAGGGTAGGCTCTGAACGAAAGACCTTTGGTGGTGTAAATATTCGTTTAGAACCGGATGTTGCAGAGATGTTTCCAGATTCTGAAGCAGTGAATGAAGTTCTGCGGTTTTTGATGAGAATTACTAAATAAAACGTAGTGTCTGAGAAATAAGCTCGTCCCTCTATCCGTGCGGCAGTTTTTTCAAGCATCCACTCTAACATGGATTTTAAAATTATCAAAAATATGCTGAAACTGTGCGTTATAGTTCCACAACTATTTGACACGGCGCTAAAATTAAACCAGTCACTCTGTATTGTCGAATGGCTCAATCTATAAAGCAACTCCACGCCCAAATTCAAGCCATGCCCAGCAATTCGGTTAAGGCGATCGTGCTTTCATGGCTGAATCAGTCCAACGGTATTGATCTCAGCGACTTTGAACAATCGCAGAAATTGCTGAGGAAACGGAGGGATATCAGTGGGGAGAAATTGACACAGCAAACGAGTTTCAACCCCTCAGCGAAGAAGGAACGATCGCCTTGAGTCTCGCAGCCTTGCAAGATTACCAAACAAACAAGACGGGCCGAAGAGCACGATCGGGTTAAGCAATGGGCAGATAGTCTAGGGAGCGATCGTTTTGGCTACCTATGCCAAAATAAAGTGAGAAAATAAAGTTAACCATTCATCATAACTTTTATGACTCTTACACTCACCTTACCCCCCCAAATCGAAGCACTGCTGCGCCAACGGGCGGAAAGTACAGGACAAGATATAACCAGCGTTACCCTAGCTGTTATCGCGTTCGGACTTAGCTTTGATGAAAGCGATTTCTTCGAGGCATTAGAAGGGATTCAACGCGGACTTGATGACTTCGATCGGGGTCAGTTTTCTACTCTGGAAGAGTTTGTCGATAAACAAAACCAGAAATACGGACTTTCTTTGGAAGCATAATGTATCGCATTGACTTTTCCAGTACAGCTCAATCTGAAGCTGATGCAGCGTTTCTGAACTTTTCCCAATTCACGACTCCCGAACGCGCTCAAGCATGGTATCAGGGTTTGATTAAAGCGATTTCCTCACCGAAAGAAATGCCGCGTCGTTGTGTTTTAGCCCGTGAAAACGCGTTTTTCAGCCAAGAGATTCGCCAGCTTCTGTATGGAAGTGGTAAAACCACGTATCGCATACTATTCACTATTTTTGACGATCAACCCATACCAACGGTGAGGATTATCCACATTCGCCATGCACTCCAGCGTGCGATTGGCGAACCCCAAGATGAGGCAGGACCTTATGCTTAGCTTATCTAATTTTTTTGAAATAAGCGATCGCAAATTGCCATGCCCTCCGCAGCCGCGAATTACATTCGCCCCCTAACTCGCAGCATCTTATTCCCACCTTTTTGAAACTCATAAGGAGCCTCTTGAATTTCTACACTAAAACTTCTCTTTTTCAATTCTGTGAGAATCGGATTTAAGTGATCGGATTCCTCCCCGCTAAAACTCTGCAATAGAGGGAATACCCGGACTTCCTTCGCAACCCGACACATTTCTGTAATTGCTGACCGATGAAATCCTTCGGAAAGCAGGTGAGAATAAGCAAATAAGAAATGGCTGCACAAAGCTAAATCGAATTGACCGTTCTCGAAAGGCAAAACTGGCAGCTCAGCATTAATGTATCGACCTTGCTGCAAACCTGATGGAAAATCTTCTAAAAATTCCTGCATCGCCTTCATTCGCACTTCGCCTAGCTGGTAGGGCGATTCAAAATTATTCCACAGGTAGCCGTCTAAATTGGCTTTAACACCGTCAATCACAGTTTGATATGTTTCTTGGATGCGATCGCCAATTTCCACCGCACTAAACTGATAAACTGGATCGCAAGAAATTACCTTTTTACCTTGGCGAGTCATTTCGGCATTGAAACTCGCCGGGCCGCCCGCACAATCAAGAATTGCTAGCTTGAGGTCACTTGATGTCAAGCTAAACATTCCTATGTATTCATCCAAGCAGCGTCCCCAGGGAATTACTTTATCCAATTTTAGTGACACTTGTCTTTGTCCCGCAGATAGAATTATTTAATATTTTACCTCAAATGAGGGTGGTTTTTTCCTATCCCCTTTCGGTGGCGGGTTGATTTGTATCGCGAGTTATGTATGAAAAATTTTGCTCAAACGAGATCCTAATCCTGAGAACAGTTGGCGGGCTTTACAGTTTCTTTACAAACAAGGTGCAAAATAGTTAAGTGCGATCGCACAATTTTTATGATTCCACCTGTGGATTTTGCAGCGAAGCGAGGCTACACTGGACAGCAGGGAAAATAAACTAAAATCCACTAGCTAAATTGCTCTTGTTCAATGGCAGGCTGCAACCAGGAAAGAAAGATGAAACATACCATTCAAACCGCTACAAGTCTGAGTTTGTCAGCACTCCTGGTGCTATTGAGTTCGCTGCCCAGTATAGCTCAGTTGCCTGCCGTCAGAACTCCTGCAGGCACTCCTAACCCAAACAGGCCGAGAGTACCGCTGCCGCCACCTCCGGGTTCGAGTTTGCCGGCGAGCGGCAATTCTGGTTCCCTGACACAAGAAGCAGCTTATACTTTAGGGTCGGGCGATCGCATTGCTTTAGAGATATTCGGCGTCCCTGAATTCAGCAGAGAATATCAAGTGTTAGTTGACGGGACGCTCAATTTGCCAATCATTCGCAGCGTCTCAATTCAAGGGTTGACGCTGCAACAAGCTGCTAATGTGATTACCCAGCGATACGAACCCTTCATCAATGTTCCCGTTGTTACCGTAACTCTGATCGTCGCTCGCCCCCTAAATATAGGTCTTGCCGGTGAAGTTACTCGCCCGGGTTCCTACAAGATTAATCCGACTAGAGATGGAGGAGGAGTAAAATTCCCGACTTTGATGGAAATGCTGCAACTTGCACAAGGGGTGACATCAGCAGGAGATATGCGAAATGTCCAAATTCGCCGTCCCCGCAGAGGCGGGCCGGAGCAAGTTACTAATGTTGATTTGCAGGATTTTTTAGACACGGGAAATTTGCGTCAAGATGTCACGATTCGAGATGGAGATACAATTTTTGTACCGACAGCAAGGGCCCTTAATACTCAAGAAGTTCGTCAAAGAGCCAGTGCTAATTTTTCCGCTGATATTACTAAACCAATTGGTGTGGTAATTGTCGGGGAAGTAAACCGGCCGGGGCCTTATACTGTATTTGCTTCGGATGTGCGATCGAGCAACCAACAAACAGAGTTGAGTTTTGTATCTATCGACCAACAGCAAGGAGCTGTTGTGGGCTTACCAACAATAACTAGAGCACTGAAAATTGCTGGTGGTATCACTACAGAAGCTGACATTCGCCGCGTGCAAATCCGCCGCCGAGTCAGAGGTGGCAATGAACAAACTATCATGGTAAATCTGTGGGATTTGCTGCAAAGAGGCGACGCAACTCAAGATATTTTGCTGCAAGAAGGAGATAGCGTAATTATCCCGACAGCAGCTACTGTAGACTTAGCCGAAGTTTCTCAAGTCGCAAATAGCAGTTTTTCTCCGAACGCGATTAGCATCAATATTGTAGGAGAAGTAATTAGGCCTGGGGCTTTGGAGGTGCGGCCTAGTACATCCCTGCACCAAGCTTTGCTGACCGCAGGCAGTTTCAATCAATTGCGGGCTAAAAAAGACAAGGTAGAACTATTGCGATTGAACCCCAACGGTACTGTTTCTCGCCGCACGATCGAGGTGGATTTTGCTCAAGGGTTGAATCCTAATAATAACCCCACTCTCCGCAACAACGATGTGATTCTGGTAGCGCGATCGGGCTATGCTAGGGTAGCCGACAATATCAACACTTTCTTGCAGCCAATAACAGGAGTAGCAACTGGAATTAACACTGTTAGCGGCGTTTTTACTGGGTTTCAAGCAACTATCAACGCTTTTCAAAACTTATTTTTGGGAGGCGATTTCGAGCGGCGAAATCAGCTCAGACAGATTCGCGAACAACGTGAAGACAGACAAGAGCAACGTCAAGACAGACTGCTAGACAGAGAGCTCCAACGTGAAGACAGACAGCGGCAAGCTGAAGACAGACTGCTGCAACTTGAAGACAGACGCTTGCAACTCGAAGACAGACAGCGGCAAATAGATCTTGAGAATCGGCAACTTCAGATTCAACAGCAGCAACTTCAGCTCCAGAATCAGCAGCAGCAAATGCAGCCACAGCAAATTCAGCCAACTACTCCCTGATAAGACTCGGGCGTTGAAATTTAGCCACCCTCTTTATGAATCGGCGGTTGAAACCGCTGCATAGAGTCAAACGAAGTTTGAGCAAAGGGGGACTAACAAATAAAGGGGGTATTCAAACCGGATTTGCTATTACATGGCACATCCCAAATCTACGGCAAACATCCAAGGCGTTGCTGATTTACGGTATGAAACGTTAAATATGCCCGTCATAGAAACCTGTATCCACAAAGCTTTTGGATTTTAAAGTTATTTTTTTCATACCCTGATTAAGCAACGCCACTTTGAGATTGCTTCATATTGTTTCCGGTTGCATCGGAATGATATAGAGGACACCGCAGTGCCGTGTCCCTACAATTAATGGGGGTAGGGACTTAGGCCAAGCCGTATCCTGACTGTGAGTAATATTAATTCCGATGCTAGCGGAGTTGATATTACTGAGTTCGCTGGGCGACAGAAATACGTTACTTTTGCGTAAGTCCTGTAATCCTAACAATTCGAGCCTTGAAAGGTATAAGTTGCTACATCAAAGGTCCATGTTCGATTAAGATTGATCCCCTTTTTCCATGTCCCAAACTACATCAATCATGAGAAATTTTTTGTAGTGTGGAAAATTAATTAACCTTTCGCCCCCAACAACTGCGGCTGCAAAACCTGATTTAATTTGCCACTACGAAACCCTTCCAAATCCAAAGTCGCGTACACAAAACCAAACTCCTGAAACACCGCCACCAATGCAGGCAAATCCGTATTTACCACAAACTCCTGAATCTCCTCTGCGGGTAACTCAATCCGCGCCGTATCTCCGTCCGATCGCACTCGCAAATTTTTCAGTCCCAACTGCCGCAAATACCGTTCGGCGCGCCCCACTCTTTGCAACTTTCCAACGGTGATTTCTTCGCCGTAAGGAAAGCGCGAACTCAAACAAGGTTGAGCCGGTTTGTCCCACCAAGGCAAACCCAATTCTTTTGCCAATTGCCGCACTTCAAATTTAGTCATGCCTACTTCTGCTAAAGGCGATCGCGCGCCGCGTTCCTTCGCAGCCTGAATTCCGGGACGATAATCCTTTAAATCGTCACCATTAACCCCATCCACCACATAAGGATAACCCTTTGCTAGTGCTAGGGGTTTCAAAGTATCATGGAGTTCGCTTTTGCAGAAATAGCAGCGGTTAACCGGGTTAGAAGTGTAATTTGGATTTGCCATTTCCTGAGTTTGTACTTCCTCGTGGGCAATGCCAATTTCTGCTGCTTGAATGCGCGCATCTTCTAAATCTTCTGGCAGTAAAGACGGGGAAACTGCCGTCACTGCCAAAGCGCGATCGCCCAACACATCAAAAGCGATTTTTGCCACCAAAGTGCTGTCAATTCCGCCGGAGTAGGCAATCAAAGCCCGTTCCATTTGTGCGAAAATATTTTTTAATTCTTCAAGTTTTTCTGTTAACATAATTTCACCTTTTTTTACCAACATATAAGTAAGACAGCAAACTAAAGAAAGAAGGATAAAGAAAGCATCTCTCATCGGGTTCCCTTCTTCCCTCGAACCTCTTCTTTCTTCCGACTTCCATCGGACTTCTAATGCTATTCGGGATCGATACCGAGGGCTGCCAATCGAGCCAAAAGCTCTTGATTTCGCTGTCTTTCCTGTTCCAGCCGCGTCTCGGCTAACTCTTTGTCTTGCTGTTGGCGATCGGCCCGCTGGCGTTCATTTTCTGCCCTTTCTTCCGGCCACAAAAGCAGTTCTGCGCCCTCCGTCCACCAACGCAGCCAATATCCCGTTCTACCTTCGCGATTTCCCTGCCACACTCCCAAAAATAGATTTAATCCAGGTATTAAATAACGGCCATTTTCATCAGGATTTTGATTTTCATAACGCTCGGATTCAAGCGCATAAACTTCTATTCTGCCTGTATGCGGCCGAAAAATGACATAGCGAGGAACTTTGATTACTTGTTCGTAAAAAAAACACTTGCCGATTTCTTCTGTGTGTTCTACAGAGTATTCGTCGCCGTAAGTAGCTGATAGAAATTCCATCACTACAAAAGGGACAGTTCCCTCGGTATGAGGGGTGTAACTGCGGCGGGGATAGTTTTGACACTCCCCGTGCTAAAGCAGCGGGGATTCTCCGGAAATTAATCCGGATATCCTTTTTTCTGGATAACCGCTTTCTACATTAGATAA
>NZ_JAUBTL010000041.1:31022-70282 GCF_036702475.1 Microcoleus sp. D2_18a_B4 | reverse complement strand
ATAGGGCATAGGGCATAGGGCATAGGGCATAGGGCATAGGGCATAGGGCATAGGGCATAGGGCATAGGGCATAGGACTCGTCCCCATACCTCACCACGCTTGAGAACCGCTATAGCTGCTAAAGTCTAATAATTATGTGATCTAGAACAGGCGATCGGTTTTAAAAATGGTGCAAGATGAGTCAGACTAAATTCTAGTTGTACAAATCCGAAGTCCGCAAGGCAAAGACTCAAGATTTTGGCAATCTTGATATCTTTTCAACAATTAGCAATTAACAATTAGAAATCAGGGATATGAGACAAAATATTGAGCGACTCAAACAAAATCTAGGCAAAACTATTGTTGGTAAAGCCGATGCTATTCGCTTGGTGTTGGTAGCCGTGCTTTCGGGCGGGCACGCGCTGCTGGAAGACGTGCCGGGTGTGGGAAAAACGCTGCTGGCGAAGTCTTTGGCGCGATCTATTGATGGTAAGTTTCAGCGGATTCAGTGTACTCCGGATTTGTTGCCGACGGATATCACCGGTACTAATATTTGGAATCCGCGCAGCGGAGAGTTTGAGTTTTTGCCAGGGCCAGTTTTTGCTAATGTTTTGCTTGCCGATGAAATCAATCGGGCGACGCCGCGAACTCAGTCAGCTTTGCTGGAAGTGATGGAAGAAAAGCAGGTGACAGTAGATGGAGTTTCTCGAAATGTTCCGACGCCGTTTTTTGTGATTGCGACTCAGAACCCGATCGAATATCAAGGCACTTTTCCGCTACCGGAAGCCCAGATGGATCGGTTTACTTTGTCTTTGACTTTGGGCTATCCCGCTGCGTTGGAAGAGTTGCAAATGTTGGAACGGCTTTCTGATAGTTTTGCTGTTGAAGATTTGCAGCCTTGTATTTCTTTGGAAGAAGTGCAGGAATTGCGCCGTTTGTGCGCTGCTGTGAAGGTGGAAGGCTCTTTGAAACAGTATATTGTAGATTTGGTGCGATCGACACGGGAGGATGAGGAGATTACTCTGGGGGTGAGTCCCCGGGGTGCGGTGGCTTTGCACCGGGCGTCGCAGGCTTTGGCGTTTATGGAGGGCCGGGATTTTGCTACCCCGGATGATGTGAAATATTTGGCACCGCACGTACTTTCTCACAGGTTGATTCCGGCGGGGGGAAGGAGGGCTAAGACGATTGTGGACAAGTTGTTGCGATCAGTTCCTATTCCTTAAAAAGTTGGTAAGTAGGTTGCTTTAATTAAAGGAACAGGCAAGATGCCTGTTCCACAACCAATTACAACTTAATTAAAGGAACAGGCAAGATGCCTGTTCCACAAAGAATTACAGCTTAATTCAAGGAACAGGCAAGATGCCTGTTCCACAAACAATAAAGAATTACAGCTTAATTAAAGAAACAGGCAAGATGCCTGTTCCACAAAGAATTACAGCTTAATTCAAGGAACAGGCAAGATGCCTGTTCCACAAACAATTAATTTTCCTGTGGGGAGTAGGGGTTGGGCATCCTGCCCGCCCTTGAAAGACTTATTAATAATGGTGCAAAATGTCAGTTAATCAATAGGTTTTGCACCATTCTCAAGCACTCTCAAACAGCGCCACTAATTTTTTTGCCTCTAAATCAACATTGTGTTGTTGAGCAACTCTCTCGGCTCCTGTTTTCCCCATTTGTTCTAGCTTTTCTAGAGGTGCTTCCAGTGCCGCACGCATCGCTACGGCTAATGCTTCTGCGGAACCGGGAGGAACTAACCAACCGCAAACACCGGGTTCTACGAGTTCCGGGATGCCAGCAACATAAGTGCTAATTACGGGCCGATTGAGAGCGAGGGCTTCCATAATTACGACGGGCAAACCTTCAGCAAAACTAGGCAATACCATTGCCCGTGAAGCTAAAATCTCTTGCTGAACTCGATCGCCACTGGCCCAGCCGGTAATTTCTATATGATTTTGCAGGCCGAGTTGCAAAATCTGCTGTTCAATATCCGATCGCAGCGGCCCGTCTCCTACGAGTACCAACTTAAACTCTAAGCCTTGAACTGCTAGCAAGTTAGCAGCTTCTAGCAATAACAAATGACCTTTTTGTTCGCTGAGTCGGCCAATGCAAGCTAAGCGGGGTGCTGCGGGTATGGGGACGTAGGGTGCAGCTAAAAATGCAGCATCTACGCCGCAGTGTATGACGTGAATTTTTGACCAAAAAGTGCGATCGCACCACCGAAAAAGCTGACTTTTACCGAAGGAACTAACTGCTGCCACAAAGGTCGATCGTTTAATTTTTTCGTCTAAGGAAAGAAGTGTAGCTTTATCAAATTCTTCAGGGCCGTGAACGGTGAAACTGTAAGTCGGGCCGCCAAGCACGCGGCACAGCATTGCGACTGTTGTGGAATTTGTCCCGAAGTGAGCGTGAACGTGTGTTGTACCGGATTCTGCAAACCAATTTAAAAGAATGCAAGCTTCTGCTAAATAAGCTAGATGCAGCAAAATCCCCCGTTCCGAGTGCCAGCCAACTTTGAACATTAACCGCACAGCTTCGATGAATCGAATGGGTCTAGTTGCCGCAACGCGCAGCAAACCCCACGCTAACCCCTGTACGCCCACTCCTAAGATTACTTTAGTCAATTCTTGCTCTAGTTTGTCGGCCTCATCAACGAGTTCTGACTCGCAGGATCGGATCGAAAAACGTGCGACTTTCAGGCCGCAATTTTCAACGGCTATAACTTCTCTGCGGACAAAGCTGTGGCTGACTTTGGGATATAGGTTAACTAGATAAGCGATGTTCATGAACGGGGATAAACTTTTATGGTAAAACTCTATATTAGTTTAGCCTTTAATCGATTGAAGTCAAGACAGGATTTTGGGTGGGGTTATTTATTCTGTTATGTTTTGATGGATTGGTTCGCGATTTAAGATAAGGGCATCAATGGTTTTATAAACACTGAAATGCCTACCGAATTCCCCAACAAAAAAATCTGTTTTTTGTCAGGGATTGTCTCAGCTTAATTATAGGGGGCGAAATTAAAGCCACCTACTTTGTCAGGTGGCTAGAAAAAAATGCAAGATTACGAATTGGCTAAGCAAAGTTGTTGCCGAAGTTCTGGGGGAATCGCTTCAAAATGCTCTAACAGAAAATTCATCAAGGCGAGGTGACGCAAGTCGTGCAGTTGGGGATGGCGGTACTTACCTCCCCTGGTAAACCAGCGACGCACAGTAGAAAGCGATCGACAGCAAATGAGAGCTAGAGCTTCTTGCGGGACATCCCATTTTGCGTAGAATTGCTGCGGAGTCATCGCCAGTTGACAGTCAGCGTAAAGCTGAATGATTCGTTTTTCTCGATCGGTAATCGGGCGAGGCCTCAAAGAATGGTGTATCATAGAGGTGATTTTTTAATTTTGAATCGGCCAGTGCCCAATTTGCGGCGCTGGCTTTTGTTTTTGGGGGCTTTGTTTTTGGGCGCGATCGCACTTGACGATCGCCTAACTAAACTGCCGTGTTGACAATATATACGTTTACCTTTAATATGTCAACACTCTAATCCGAATTTTCAGATTCCTCTCTGTATTTGAATCCTGCCATCTCGGCTATCAAATCCAAATGTTTTGATGTGGAACGAGCAGGCAATTGCCCGTTCTCCCAATCGCTGACTGTAGCCTGTCGCACGCCTATGTGTTCTGCAAATTCTGCTTGTGTCAACCCCATATGGAGACGCAATGCCTTGATGAGTTCGCCATTCCACTGCACCCGATCGCCCGCCTGCTGAACCTGAATTTTCGGAATTAACTTGCGAAATGTTACCCGTTGTGCGTCGAAATCGACTGTTTCCACCCGATATCCTGCCTCCATCCAAGCGGTAGCTTGCAGAGCGCCCTTTTTGCGGTTGCTCCACCAAGCTTGTTGAGTGCGTGCGGAAGGGGGGAGTGCGTCGTTTAGCAATGCCTCTATTTCGGCGAAGTTGAGGGTTACTTCGTCGAGATGGCGATTTTCGCGCAGATAATCTAAGAGCGACTGGTACTTGCTGCCCTCCTTCATGCGGTGTTTTGTGAGGTTTTCAGATATAGAATGCCACAGATCGGGTGAAGGGCAAAATAGCAGCGCGCGATCGCTTTTTTATTTAGGCGCTCGCTTGCGACAGAGGAATCGGAGCAAAAAGAGCTGGTTGGCGATCGTTTCGCGGAATGAGAGCAATTTGGACATCATAGCCTAACTCATTGGCATATTCCGCCAGAGTTTTCAACTCTATGCGATGATCGCGCGTTCCCTCAATTTGAGATATCCTTCCAGGGCTTTTTTGCACTTCGCGAGCCATTTCTCTAACTGTCAATCCGCGAGAGTTGCGAATTTTTTGCAGCAATTCTCCCAAACTATCTAAAATGAGAAAATATTCTAATTTTTGTTGTAATTCCTCTGCCGTAGTAGGTTTGAGAGTTTCAGGAGGATTGACATCTACCATTGCTTCTGGTTCGGCTAGGAGTGCCGCCAATAAATCGCTTGCTTTGCCATCAATTTTTGTCATATTTTTTACCTCGGTTAGTTTATACTAACACTTGTATGCCATTCCGCGCTGCTTGGATAACTTCGGCTGTCCAATTTAGGAATGCAGCACTAGCAGCATCTTCTGTTTTGCACTCAGCGCGACAGAGAGCAAATTCTGTGTGAGAAATTTGGAAAAAATAAACTCGTGCGCCACCTTCTTCTGCCCGAGATTTGAGTTCGTAAATCGGCCCTCCTAAATGCTTTTTGTATCTGCAATTCATACCGTTGGCTTGTAAATCCGAAATCATTTCGATGGCTTTTTTCAAGCAGCTATGCTTGCTGAGTTTCGCCAACTCCAGCAAGTCTGTCAGAATTTGGGGTCGTATTCCTGGTGGATCGTTGGGATGGATGGTGTTGTAAGTTTTATAGGACATTGGTTTAGTCTAAGCTAAACGCTTTGTTTAGTCAAGGCTAAACAAATGTGTCGTGAAAATGCAAGATTACGAATTGGGCAAGCAAAGTTGTTGCCGAAGTTCCGGGGGAATAGCTTCATCATGCTCTCAGAGAAAATTCATCAAAGCCAAGTGACGCAAGTCTTGCGGTTGGGGATGGCGGTGGTTGCTTCCTCTGGTAAACCAGCGACGGACGGTAGAGACCGATCGACAGCAAATTAGGGAGATCCTGCGAGATCCTTTGGTGCTGAGTTCCCCAAATCGCACATTCTTCCTAAGCTGACGCGATCGCCCTTGACGCAATGGCGGATTGCGAAAGGGCGATCGCGCGTCTGAAAAAGTGTGGGAAGCAATTAGGTCGATGGATTAAAGTCCCCTTGCGGGGAAGAGGTGAAAACTGAATCAACTGTTCAATCACCATACTAGAGGCGTGTTTCCATCCCCTTGCGGGGTAAGTTGAAAGACTTGTTGAAGTCTTTGGAAAATTTTCACTCTCCAGTCTTCTAAAGAATAGCTGTCATTTTGATAAAAGTCAAGCCCTTCTCTGCAAAAAAGAGCCGGATGATTATAATCTCCCGAACTCTTTTTTGTTGTCGATACTATTGAGTATTACTTACTCGAACTGAGCAAGAACGATTTCCTTGTCAGGGAAATTAGCGACTAATTTTAGACTCCCACCAAGAGCTTGGATGTAGCCATAGAGGGCAGATACTTGAATATCCTCTGGGCTATCCAAATCAGAAAAAGTGGAATCAAAATTGCTGAGTTCTTTTTCCAGTTCCTCATCTGCATAACCCAACGACTTTAGCTGTTCCAAAAAGGTAAGATGAAGTAAGGCGAGTTGAACTCGCTTTTCAATTTTTGCCCTTCGCTCTGGCTTCATCCGCTCTCGTAATACACTAAAAGACTTTGTTCTCATATCTCATATCAACTTGTGTCCACTTTCAGCTCCTTATGGTGGTGAGGAGTGTGCAATTTACAGAAATGCTTTATTCTGATATCTACCCTTCTTCCCTAAGCTCTTCTAACAGTTGGTCATAGAGCCGATCTGCTGTCGGTACATTTTTCTTATACCAGCGATCGTTACCAGTTTTGTCGCCTCCTAAAAGGAGTACCGCAACCTTCCGGGGATCGAAGGCATACAAAATCCGGTATGGCTTCGTTTTATGTTGTACCCGAAGTTCTCGCATACGTCCGTGACGAGAGCCCTCGATACCTGAACTGTGAGGAAAGCCAAGAGTCGTTCCTTTTTCTTCTAGGAGCCGAACTTTGACAGCAATAGAATCTTGCGTTTCTGCATCAAGTGTTTCCCACCACCGCTCGAATTCGTCAGTGAACTCAATCTCCACCATGTTATTTTCCTTTTTCTTGTTAAATACGTTCTATCTGGCGCTTGAAAAGTTGATTCAGTCGCTCTAGCTGGAGCTTGAAGAGTTGATTCAGGTAAGTTAAGGCGTTTCAACCTATACATACATTTGTTTCCTATGTTAAGTATCAAAATTTACAAGGTTTAGAGTTTAAACTCTGAGCCTACCATTCATATTACACTATATATTACAGTCTGAACACGCTCGGTATCGCTCGATATTTGGCATTGCTAAAGCGAGAGGATGAAATCCGCAGAGACAACCCCCTCGTTGTTTTCCGAAACTCTGACAAAGTAGGCACGAAACACGACCCTTACGCCAAAATCATCCAGCCTTCAGGAAGGCTCAATATTTTTATTCACAGCATTTGACTTTTCTAAGACTGCCATCCTCCTTAAGGTCTAAAATTTCCACCTTAACCACTTGTCCTTCAGAAAGAGATTGTGCTTTTTTCGGTTCTTTTTCAGTGAGTCTGATAGTTCCCAGAATTTCATATGTCACCTTGTTTCCTTTTACAGCAGTAACTTTGGCTTCGACAATTTGACCCACTGCAAACTCATGACTGCCGATCGCCTTAGCAATTTCAACTTGTCTCGCTGACTCTAAAACTGGGGCCACAACTTCTCCAATCGGCCCCGCTTCTTTGTAGTAACGCATCAAACGAGATGCCCAACCTAAAATTTGCAGCAAAGTGCTAGCATCCCCTTGAAATCCTTTGAGACAATCGCTACAAGCTTTGTCGATGCTGCGGTAATAATCTGTGGTTTTGCCACTGTGTCCGATTTGTCTGCCATTACCGACTAGGGTTTTAAGATACTTGAAAAAGCTGGAATTGGCATCAGCTTGATTTTGATTAACTGCATTGCGGAGATAGGCGATCGCCTTTCCCAATTCATTTACATCAGTTTGTTCTTTAACTAAAGTTTGAGCGATCGCGTGGGCAATTCCCCACTGGTTTTCGGTCAAAGATTCTGTCACTAATTCAGTATTAGACATCTTTAATACATTCCTGTTGGAGGTTCCCGATCGGTCGGATATTTCAACACTTCAGCTAGTTGTTGCAATTGAGTTGCTTGCACTAAACTAGAATGAGCAGCTTGAATATTTTTTTGCATAAATTGTTGCAATTTTGTGCCAGTCATGCTGTCAGATTCTGGAGGATTGTAGGAGGAATAGCGATCGCGCAAATCTCCCTTATTCTGCAACACCCTTGCTGCTGTTACCTCCACAGTCATTGTTCCCATGCCGATCGGCTTCCCGCCGCCTACCTTGAGGGCGATCGGATACTTTGGATCTTGCCCCAACACAATCAAAAGCGTTCCTAACTCTGCTGCTGTTAAGTTTTTGAATTGTATCTGTGTTTTGAAAGTATACTCTTTAGCCGCTTGCTGAACGGTAATTCCTTGATTTTGACCTTTGTCGATCGCCCGAATTGTGTGATAGTAAAACTTGCGCCCTGCTACGTTGCCTCTTGCGTCAAAATATGCTCGTCTTTGATCGGGACGGGGACGATATAAAGATGGCATAAATCCCGTAGCAAAGCCCGTATTTTCGCATTTAGCATCGCTGAATTCAATTAGCCCTTGCCAATCTAAGGCACCGAATACTTGACTTGCCGGACAGAGTTCTTGTTTATTTTTACATGGCAAGCGTTCTGGCGGAATTTTATCTCTGTATCTTGATGTAATTACTGCTAAAGTGCTGTTAGTAATGGCTTCGTATGCTGACCGGATGCAGCCTTTGAGAGAACTACCTTGAATTGATAATTTTTGGTCAATATTTTGAACCATTGTTTTGATTAAAGGCACGCGACTCCCTATGTCGCTACCCATGACAACTACGCCTGTAGAGACGTGCAAAGTAGTCTGAACTTTCAGAGTTAGAAACAAAGTTCCGTGCAGGCGATCGCCCAAATATTGGTGATGTCCGGCCGGAGGTTTTTTTGGCGGTCGTTCCTTGGGGAAACTAATTAATTCATAAGGTTTAGGTTCTCCAGTTTCAGCGGGATTATTATTAGAAACCGGACTACTTGGCGGCGGTGTAGAACGTCGGGGCTTGGGTGGGAGATTTGTAGTCATGTTAACTCCTGACTGTGAGGGCGACAAAATGAACGGTAGCAGTTCTTTTTTCTTGAAAGTATCGCTGACCTATGCTAATATTGTTAGAGACAATGTTTTCATTCTTTCGTCCTTTGTAGACAAAAGTTTTAGGGAATTTGGGTTCGTCAAGGGGGTGAAAGTAAGCCGTGCGATCGCACCATTCCCAATTTTCACCGATCGGCTCAAATCCTTCTAAATCGGCTTCAACTCGACTCAGCAGTAACGCTTGATATGCACTTCCCTGCTTTTTCCAGCGCAATTCGCGATCGGCATTAAACATTTGCCCTTCAAAACCGGGAAATTCTTGGGGTAAGTTCATACAAATGCCGCTGACTGCGTGGGGCGATCGCACAAAATAATAACTTTCCTCAGTTGCTAATTTGTCTAGCAACTCTTTAACTTCATCTCGTGACAAACCCGATCGAACATATACAAAACCTTTGTTCATGCTGCGGTACCTGTTAAAAGCTTACTCCAAGCACAAACTGCACATTTAAATAAATTCGGTACACCAGTCTCACCGTCGCCTTGCCATTTTAGCTGCACTCCAAAACCTAAATCCATCGGTTCAGCAGGAATAGGGGTTTGTTCGCGATCGGGTTTAGAAAAGCCATAATTTGCGGCTTCTTCAGTCTCTAAAAATTCTCCTGCACCCAGCAAGAAAGCCTGTCCCCATCGACCGGGTTTGACTATTTGTTGAATTTGGCGATTATCTTTATCTAATTTACAACCGGGATATTGAACTACGGCTTCGTTATATTTGACTGTCACTGTCCCCAAACCGCGAGATTTGGCAAAACCGATACCAAACCAACCATCATTTAAGTCTCGCAAAACTAAGCCAATTAAGCCTAATTGTGCTAAGGAAAAGTTTTTGAGATGTATTTTAGTGCGAAATTCTCCGGCGGTGCAGACTTGGTAGTTAAAGGGGCCAACGGCTACGGAACCGAAAACGCGATCGATCGCGACTCCATTGCGTTCTTGAATTTTGAGCTGTTTCTTATCAATTGGGTGAGCATCTTGGATTCTAACTCTGCTAGCAATTGAAGTGTTGCCGAAAATGCGATCGGTAAAAGAAGAGAACTTGTAAATATCGCTGGATGATTTATTTTTCAAGTAATCATGCTTGTCATTCAATGGATCGTTAGCCCAGAGAACTTTCGGATCATTAGGATTACTATCTCTTCCTAGGGTTCTGACAATTCTCTCAGCATGAGCGCGAATAGCACCTTTCAAACTGCTTCCCGGTAGATAAATTGACTTCCCTCCTGCGTGGTAAGTCTCGACAAATTCCATATCTGGTTTCGTTGGATCGGCTCCTTCTTTACCAGATTTGATCAGAATCGGCCCGTCAGGAAGGAGAGTTAAGTCAATGGTACAGTGGTTGACAATTCGTTTGTGCATAGTTGAGTAGGTCGAGAGATGGTTGGGAATTAAGCGGCTACTAACTGATTTAGCTGAACTTCACACTGTTGGAAAACATAGTTAACGGCAGCAAATAGTGGATCTAGCTCTTCTATTAAATAGCGGTTAATATTTTTTGTAAAAACTGTTTCTTCCAATTTACCAAACTCCCAATCCTTGCCGTTGGAAACAATACCAAAAATTATTACGTGAAGTTCATTGTTAAGTCGCTGTGCTGCAAACATTTCAGCTAGGCACTGCGCCCAGCCTTCATCGAACTTGTCTTGCTTGGCCTCAACTAATAGAAAATAAGGCTTGCCAAACACAAATTTTCCTAAAGGGGAGCGTTTAGTCAAAATATATTCAGGAAAACCACACAGATTCTGGTCGTAAGTAAGAGACTTATGGCTCCATAAAACAAACTTAGTATAATAAGATTTCCAAACTTCTTTGATAACTGGATAGATCAAATTTTCGCACACAGCAAACTCTGAATTGTCCACAACTGCTTCCCGCATCATAAATGCTAAGTCTTCCCGAAAATAGTCAGGGATACTAAATGCAGTTTCTCCCATAAAATTAGCTTCAGTGTAAGTAATCTGAAACTCTTGGAGAACTTCACCGATATCTTTATAATTGCTGAAACTCATATTGACCTCCTGTGTGGGATGTTTAGTTTTAGCCTTGAACTATTTGAGTTGGAGATGATTGAGAAGTTTTATTTTTCAGGAGTTTATCGATCAGCTTTTGTACCCAGTCATCTTTATAATCGGCTGCATCTTCATAAGCCGTTTCATCTCCCATCACTAACTTTTTTAAGTATTCTAACAAAAATTCGGGATGGTCTTCGACATCAATCCAGCGCATCTTATCAATTTCTAGTTTAACCACTCCTAAGCCGCGTGATCGCCCTCCTCCGAGAGGTATTTGTTCGGTCTCAAATTGATGCAAACCAATCATTAATAAACCCAATTCCCAATCATGAGCATTTTCAACTACTGCTTTAAAATCAAAGGGAGTTGCGGCGGGGACAACTTGGTAGTCGTAAAGTTTGCCATCGGCGGCGGTTTCTGTGTCTCTGTCAATGGCTACGCCATCTCGTTCTTGATATTGTCCGAACCACGCATCGGGTTGTACAGTTAAGTCGCGAACTTGAAATTTGCTGGCCATCCAAGGAGTGCCAAATAAACTGCCAATATCGTCTGTTATTTTGATGAGCTCTTGTGTTAGCTCAAAGTCATTATTCTTGTGTTCATTTTTCAAATATTTGACTTGATTGTTTCTAATTGAACTTGTGTAGTTAGCCGGATCTTCGGCGAGATTTGGGTCGATACCTCGGAGGAAGCTCTCTAAGCGCGATCGGAGTGCACCTTTAAAACTTGATCCGGGAATCAAAGGTTGACCCAAAGCATCTTTGATTACGGGTAAATCGGAGCCAATCGGTTCGGTGGAACGTCCGGCACTAATGCGGAGTGCTGTGATTGTTGTCACCTTTCCTGTGATTTCCAGTCGATTTTTGAAAGTGTCAAACATAAACTAACCTAAGTAATTAGTTGGAATTTGCTTAAACTATTGATTCAATGAATCAATAAGGATTATTGTTAACTTCGGGTTCCTTACCATAACGATGTAATAACAAGATACCATTCGATGACGTACAGCTTACTCGTATTCCTTTAGTTACTCTAAAATGAGCGATATCAACCTTATCACCGTTCATATTCTTATATGGCTTCATGTTACTATATTTGTCATACTGCAATCCGGGATCTTGTTTGAGAATACTGGTGTCGCCACCTGACTTTTGCAACAGTTGAGAAGCTTTAGCTAGAGTTTCCTGTAATTTGACTTGCTCTTCTAGATTATTTTCAATTTTTTTATAGTCATCATAAAAACTAGACTTGTAATCTATTTTAGGGAACTTCAACAGCTTTTGTGAAAGCAGTTCTTTTTTACATTGCTCCCAAAGTAGCTGACCCCATGCTGATAGAATCATTTCTTGTCCAATAACCAATACCCATTCTCTCGGTACTTTCTGGCCTTCTTCCCAAGATGTAGATATTGCCCCCATATCCATCATTGCTAGCTGAACTTTATAGGGTTCAATCTTTGACACATCAACCTTTACCGGAAGCTTGGGAATTTTGATTAGTTGATTCGACCCTTCAAATAGGTAAATAATTTCATCAGCATCAAACATTCCGATTGTATTGAAATAGCCTTGCAAAGCCTTGAATCCACCGACAAGATTAAAGCAAATCTCGTATCGGTAATCTTTATATTTTTTAATATTTTCTCGCATGAAAGGAAACAACTTTGCCATCCCTTCGACAAAAATATCGCTGCTAGCAGTAGAAAGTCCCGGCGGAGCATGAGTGCTGATATTAGTTAATCTCTTGCTCTTTAAAAAAGACTCAACTACTCCAGCCGCGACTCTACCTTGTGCAGTATCAGTAGTAACTAATAAGTGCATATCTGGTATGCCCTGCTCTATTTGCTCATTGTACAAACCATAAATACCATTTAGTTCTGCGCTAGCTTTTCGGATTTTATCAGTATTATTACTAGACAGTTCTTGTTCTGCTCTTTCCTTCAATTCTGAAATAATTTCTTTAATTGTTGGATCATCTTGGATTTCATTATCGGTATAGTTTGCTGTTTGCTGTAGTCTTTCATAGTAATTGTCATCTATCTCTGGATCTATCTGGTTAGTTAACACGCTCGTACCAACAGTGGAAATTACGAGTCTAGCCATAAGTTTGTACTCCTAAGTAATTGCAAGTAGATGACTAAGATTGACCTTTATTTTTGTACACTAGATAGCGAGCGCCATAGCCTAAATAGCGGCGGGTAAGCTCTATCCAAATCTGATTAAAAAACTCTTCAGCTTTGGCATTTCTGGCAATATCCTGAGCAGTAGCTTTGATGTTTCTGTCAATGTCATGAATAATTTTTTGAGCTAAAGAGTTTGGCCCTCTACCCCACTTTTTATCGCGACCGACTTGATAAAGTAAAAAGTTTTTGATCACTTGCGTGCTTTCAGTTGTGTCAGCAACTCTTACTAAATTCCGAAATTGTGATTCTTCTAAGTCATTGTAAGAACTTGTATCTTCTAAGGCAGTTTGAATGTCCGTGACTAACTTATCTTCAGCTTGGCGAATTCCTTTTTGAATTTTGAGTTGTTTTTGTGGATCTAATGATTCGCTCATACGGCATTCTCCCGAAATACAAGGTGAAACTGGTTGCAAATTTGAATTTGACCGAAGCCTTCGCAAGTTCGATCGCCCACTCCCCTTACTTCCAAATCTCCCAACACGTTATCCCATATCTCCCGTTGATTTGTACTGAACAAATAAACCGAGCCTTTGTTGGTTATTAACTCTACATCTTTCATCAATCCCCAAGCCGCATTCCAGCCAGATAGATAATCGTAACTGCTGTAAGCTGTTTCCAGTTTCAATGATGGATCTTCAACTTTGGCAAATTGCTGCAACATCTTTTCGGATATTACAGTGGTGCGCCGCCAGTTTTCGGTGAGGATGGCGTCAGATTGCAAGTCGAGGGTGAAATATGTACGATCGCCCGGTAACTCCTTTAACGGAACGCCAAAAATTTCCCATTTCTGCCAACGGTATTGTATGGAATTGGTAAAGTTAGTGATTTTTTGCTCTACATCTATTTTAGCACTAACAGGCTGTTTGGTGGTAATTTCCACTTTTCCTAATCCTCTGGAAGTCGAACCGCCCAAGCGGAAGTTCTGATTTCGCAGTTGAATGAAGTTACGCAAAGATTCGGCTAAATCCTCCTCCACTAAAATCGCACCTCGATAGTAAACAGGATTTTGTTTTTTCTCCTGAGATTCATTCAAAACTTCCAGACTGTAAAGTATTTCTTCCTCCGATGTAGCCCTGCGACGATTAATCCCAACTCGCGTTAACAGGCGTTTTTTAGCACTTAGGCTGTGATACTTTTTATTAAATTTACAGTAAAAACTAATGCCAGCAGGATCGACTCTCCCTCCGTCTTTCGGGCAATTCGGATCGTAGGGATATCCATAGCCTTCAGCACAAAACCGATCGATTAAAGTGTCAAAAACACCATTGTTTTTGGGCGTGAAACCGGATTTATTTTTAGAACTTTGTGCGGTAGTGGGTAAAACTCCATTGTCTTCAATTCTTGCTTGAGGGATGAGCTTTCCATTAATTACTAATGCGGGGTAAGCATTTTGAAAAAGTGCTGGATTTTCACTCAAGAATAAAGCTTGAAAATCGCCGCCATTTTCGGTCAAATCGCTGAATTGATGACCGGATTCGTTTAAGATTTTAGCAGCCACAGCACCCCGAATCACCGTACCGGGAATATAGTCTACAGCTTCGCTAATCGAACCTCCCGCTTTATGACGGGCGATCGCCAAAGCAGACAAAGCCTTAATTTCCAGTTCAATTCGCTGCATTATTTCCGCCTTTTGCTAAAAAATTCCAATCTTCGTCAGTCGGTTTAAATTCGGGTAATTTGTCCCAACTCAGCCATCCCAAACCGGCCGATTTACTTCCACCTAATGCGTGAATGTGTTTGAAACCAGCCAACATCAAAGGTTTGGCGTAGCTGGGACAATTTGGTAACAGGTGAATTTGACCTTCAAACTTCAGCGAAACATTAGCTGGAGAAGTCTCTAAAAAATAAAGTTTTTTCTCTTCTGCTGTGCGTCTTCGGCGGTTCATTGTGACTCCTGGGCGGATAACTTCGGGTAGGTTATCTGGCTCTTCCGTACAAATCAAATCGTCAAACATCACTCGCGATTGTAAAATTGGATTTCCGAAAATTTGACTTATTAAACAGTGATAAGTCTCATCATATCCTGATACTTCGTATTCGCGGCGCTTAAATTTATCCGATGCATTTTCTCTGCGGATTACCATTTTTCCAGGACTGGGAGACTCCCAAATCTCCCAACCCAAACCTCTAGCAATTTTCTCGCATTCGTGGCGGAGGCGACCTTTGATTTGAGAACCCGGAATTAACAGGTTTCCTTCTGCATTGCGGACAATGGGCTTATCTGCAAGGGAACCGGAGGAACCGCCCGCGCCTACACACAAAGCTGTATCAATTACTGCTGTCAGCGTGTGGGTTTCAATTGAATTTGACATTCTATCGAGAACAATCATGAGTCTACCTCCATATTTGCCAAATCTTCTGAAATTGGTTCGGAATTTTTTTCGGGTTCAATGAAATCGTAGATATCGACAATTTCTCGCCAGATAGTTTCATAAACTTTATCTTTTAAATCGAACATCCAAGGAGCCAAATTACCCGTATTTTCTTTGTTTTTTGGTTTGCACCAAGCCTCTTCAAATTCTGCTTTTAATTCTGCCTTGCCTTGTTTCAGCCTGGTTCGGAAATAGCGGTAATTGAGGATAGTTGTTTGTTTCCCTCGTTCTAGAAAGCTCCGAATTTGGTAGAGTTGCGATTTGGGGAATTCAGCTTTCTTTAAAGCTTTGACCGATTCAATTAATCCCCCAATCTCGTGTAAAGTGTAAGGTGCGGCGTATAGTTTTAGTTTTGCTCCTCGATCTAAAGTTAAACCTTCATCGCGGAAGCTTTCAATATTGGATGAGATCGTAGTGACAGATTTCATTACTAAGAAATCCATCGTACCTCCGCAATATCCAGCATCTTTCAATTTTTTTCCAGTTTTTTTGGCTGACTTAAGTAGCTGATTAGTCAAGTTCTCTGCATAATAAATTGGTGTATCTTCGGCTGCAATCAACACTCCCGCTGACATACTTAACTTGCACTGGGAAGGAGTTGCTTTTTGTGGAGAATAGCGGTGTCCCGCGTAAATTTGACTGCTCTTATCCAGTTTATAACCACCTATTCGCAGCAATATGTTTTCAAATTCTTCGCCGATGGTTTTGGCGATCGCCAATGCTCTATCTGCTGGCACAATCAACATCACATCATCGCCACCAATAGTCAAAATTTCAAAGGGATGAATCCAAACTTCTTCTTTGTTCCTTCTGCCAGAGTCTGAATCAGGCTTATACTTGTGAGGTTTGAGATGTTTAGCCAGAGCAACATACACAGACTTTTCAGTTGCCTCAAAAATATCCCGGCTGAAACGCTGGTACTGTTGAGGATTTTTAATTTCTTTCTGAATGTAACCCCCCATGTTGTTACCATCAGCGTAGATATAAGCAACAAAACCTTTGACTAGGCTAGCATCACCAATTTCTCTAACCGATCGCGCCTCTTCAACCTCTGCTGCACGATTTTCGCCATAATATCCGTTATATCTCTCGTAAGTTTCGCGCAAAAATCCCTCAAACTTATTCACCCAACTTTCAACTGCTCCCGGCTCCAAGTTTTCTGGAGTTGCAAAATCCCACTCCAACTCTGAATCTACCCACCAAGTTGGCAATCTACCCGATGACGGTATTTCTTGTTTAGCAATTTGCCCGATTAATCGCTTGCGAGCTAAAGCTTCAGAAAACCAAGGATCGCCCGGAAGTCCTTTATTTTGATTGTTAGGATCGCTTTTAGCTTGGAAAACAGCCGATCGCCGATCGCTCTCATCTCTCCTCAAATAAGGATGCGTTTCAAACATCGGCGGATAGCGACGGCTGGGGCGATCGGCAAAATCATTTCCATTCCGTCGCTGATTGAATAAAGCTGCTAGCTTTCCCGCCAATTCATTAAATGTCTTGCGTTGTTTAAAAGCTTTCTCTGGAGATGTATCCAGTTGTTCAAAGTAAGCTTCGAGCAATGGGTGAGCTGGATTTTCTAGATATTTTTCTTTCCAGAATGTGCGAGCGTTAATTTCATCTGGTAATAGCCCCAACTGAATTTCCAGCGCTTTAAATTTAGCTCCTACTGCACAGGAATTGGCAGTTAACGTCTCGTGCGTGTAGCGTTTTTCAATAGCGTCTGCCAAATCGTCTGTAAAAGCTGCCGGACAAAATGCTAAAATATTTCCGCCTGTCGAGTAGATAATTAACTCGGAAATCAGCGCTTTTGAAAGTTCAGGGAAATTTTCTGGTTTATCTAACCATTCCCATTTAACTTGCTGGCAGTATTTTTTGGCTTTTTGACACTGAGGATAACTTGGGTCATTTTCGCAACCAAAAAAAGCAGGTAAATCGACTAAATTAATTCTGTCTAATAAGGCTGATGCGCCGCGAATATCCGGTAGTTTGGCCGCTTCAAAAACATAATGCTTGATTTTGGTTGCGCCTCCGTAAACTAAGCCGATTTTAGATTCCCACAGTACCGAATGTTTTTTTGTCAGTTCCGTTAGTTCTTCGAGAGTTTCAGGAAACTCAAGTTTTTCAAGTTCCCGAACCCGATCGACAATCTCTCTCACATTTTCCGGCACTTCCTCCCCAGAATTCAAAGCTCCTCGCATTTCCCGCAACACGCCGATCTCAAATTGAGGTTCGCGCCCCTCACCCCAAGCCAGACACCAAGCAATACCAGTCGCGATCGCACTCCAACAACTTTTCATATGCAAACCACTCCCAATCAGGTTTAACAGCCCCCAGATTGCCTCAATAATTGGTAATTATTCAACCTGCAATACCATCTAATTTCCTATTGTCACCTAAATTTTCCCGAAAATCACCAGCCCGAAAAATAATCGCCCAAATCCCCAAAAAACTAGCAACTCTCGCAACTCTCACAACTCCCCCAACTCTCACCACCAAAGATTTTTCTGAGGCGACTTGCTCTGCATCTACCCAAGATGACAGCAAATAAGGTAAAGTAAACGGCACAAGAGTCTAGAACTCTTCAACCGCAACTCGGCAAACCCGCCCCTGACCAGCAAAACTGGTCGGTACAGGCGGCATTAACCGCTAACCGTCAACCCCTAACAACCGAGAAAAATGCAAACCTACTACTACGTTTTAGCCAGCCAACGCTTTTTGCTAGAAGAAGAAGCCCTAGATGAAGTGTTTAAAGAAAGAACTCGCAACTACAACGAACAAGAAAAAGAAATAGACTTCTGGTTAGTCAAACAGCCCGCTTTCCTAGAAGCACCGATAATGGCAGAAGTTAAAGCAAAATGCCCTCAGCCAGCCGCCGCTATTATTTCTACCGATCCAGTCTTCATCACCTGGTTGAAACTGCGATTAGAATATGTACTGACAGGTGAATTTCCAGCACCATCACCAACTATTCCCGATGCCCTTGCATCCCTACAGACAGCATGAATAAAATAGCCAAATATCAGACCCAACAACTAACAACAATTAGGGGTAAACTGTACAAATTTATTTTGTCTCTACCCCTATTTCCTGCTACTTCCATCGCCATTTTGGTATTGACAATTTTATCGAGTTCTGTTAAAGCTGAGTCGAGCTGCCAACCGCCCCAGTCCGATGAATATCTACTGTTAATTGTCACCCCAACACCCGAACAGCAAGAAAGAGCAAAACGCTCTTTCCCTGGAAATACTAACAACACAGTTTGTCAGTACATCAACGACACGGTGACGCGAGTTGGCGGCTTTCGCGACTCGCAAATCGCCAGCGATTGGGTTAAATACATCGAAGATGTTGTCGGATTGCAAGCTTACGTAGTACGATCGCCCGCAGCCGCACTACCCCAAAACTTGCCAGTCTACAACCCTCAGCCAGCACCAGGTTCTGAACCAATCACCAATCCTTCAACCGGCAATCTTGCCTTCAATCCCCAACCCCTGGGCCCTGGTTATGCAGTGTTAGTAGATTACTTCAACCAACCGGAATTAGGCGCCCAAGTCAGGGAAGCATTAGGCACGCAAGTAGGCTTAGCTTCCTACGGCCAGCGTCCCTTTTTATTCGTCGCTTATACAACGGATCAAAACGCCGCTACTGCTGCGGTAAAAGCATTGAGCGATCGAGGTTTTTGGCCGATGTTAGTAGACAGCCGCCGAGTTACCGTAATTGCTCCCGCTGTTCGCTAAAAGATAAAACTTGGCAATTCAAATTGCTTCTTGTCAAACAAAGTCCGCCCACGCGGGTTAATAACAATTATTGTTGTTGTTCGGATTCTAGCGGGCTGCTTCCTAGCTGACTTTCTGCCCGCTTTTTTGCTTCCATTGCCGCTCCGTAATCCGGTTTGTAGCGAATAGCTTTGTCATAGGAGGCGATCGCATCTTCGTATCTTTTTACCGCCACAAGCGCATTGCCGCGGCTGTACCAGGCTTCCGAGTAGTCAGGCTTGACATAGACAGCTTCATTGTAAGAGACTAGCGCATCTTCGTACCGCTTTAAATTGGACTGAGCATTGCCTCTATTGTACCACGCTTGATATTCTTTCGGGTTTAAATCTAAGGCTCTGCTGTAACACTCAATTGCTTGTTCATACTTGCGTAATTCGTGATATGACCAACCTAAATTATACCACGCTTGATAATAATCCGGTTTTAATTTGACAGCTTTTTCGTAAGCTTCTACCGCTTCTTCATGCCTCCGCATTTTCAGCAAAGCGATGCCTTTACTGTACCAGCCTTGATAAAACTTGGGCTGAAATCGCACGGCTTTTTCGTAGGCTTCAAAAGCTTCTTGGTTTTTGTTAACTTCTAGGAAGACATTGCCTAAATTGTACCAAGCTTCATAATTATCGAATTTGATTTCAACTGCTTTTTGATATGATTCAACGGCTCGATCGTACTGTTTTAATTTTTGGTGAGCTTGTCCGCGATTGTACCAGGCACGGTACAAATTGGGCTGAAATTTTACGGCTTTTTCGTAGGAAGTGATCGCCTCTTCGTACCGCTGCGAATCTAACAGAACATCGCCTCTGCCTTCCCACGCTGCAGCATAGTCGGGCTGGATTTTCAAAGCGTTATCAAAAGATGCGATCGCCGCTTGAGACTGTTGCAACTTATCCAAAGCATAACCGCGTCCCGTCCAAGCTTCCAAGTATTCCGGCTTTAATTCTATGGCTTTATCATAAGCTGACTGCGATTCTCGATATTTTTTCAATTCGTACAAAGTTTTGGCTTTTTCCTGCCAAACCTCCGCGTAGTCAGGCCTGAGATTTATTGCTCGCTCATAAGCGGCCAGAGCTTCTTCAAATCGGCTTAAATTGTAAAGAGTATTACCTCGGTTGTACAGGTCAGTTGCATTGGCCGCATTAAAAGTATTTACACCATAAATAGATGCTATAATACTGATGCCAATTAAGCTGGCGATCGACAATATTTTTAAATACAGTTTTTTTCGGGATTTTACCGGCTTATTCGCAGCAGCAACCGGAGGCAATACAGGAACTGTACCGCTGAAAGAATTTTTCAATTCTTTAATAGCTTGCAGCGTTTCGCTGGCACTAGAATAACGTTGCCGAAAATCGTACTTTACCATCTTATCTAAAATATTCGCAAATTCAGGACTGACTGATGTTTTGTCCTGCCAAATAATTTCCTCTGTATCGGGGTTCCTTGGCATTTGGTGAGGATTTATGCCAGTGAGGAACTGAATTGCGATCGCACCGACGGCATAGATATCGCTGCTGAGTTTCGGGTTGCCGTGAGCTTGTTCGCTGGGCATATAACCAGGAGTACCGATGCTGACACTCAAGCTATTCTTGGGCTGAGGAGTGGTGATTTGAGTAGTAATTTCTTTGACTGCGCCGAAGTCAATTAAAACTAATTTTCCGTCTCTATCTCTGCGGAGGATATTGCGGGGATTGACATCGCGGTGAATCACATTTTGCTGGTGTACAAAGTCTAAAATTTCGAGAAGTTCCTCCAATATACAAATGACGGCATCTTCCTGCATGACTCCCGCAGTTCCTCCTTGGTAAGGGGAACCTCCGGCAGTTCCTCCTTGGTAAGGGGGGGTTTGGGGGGGTATAATTTCTTGACTTAAATCGTGGCCTTCTATAAATTCTTGAACAAGATAAAATTCTTGATTTTCTTCAAAGTAAGCAAAAAGTCGGGGAATGCGATCGTGATTTCCCAACTTGTATAAAACTTGTGCTTCGGTATCGAATAAACGTCTAGCTACCTTTAGAGTTTCGGGATCGGTTGCGTGAGGTTTAAGCTGCTTGACGACGCAGAGGTGATTGCCTGGTAGCTGCTTATCTTCCGCTAAATAAGTTTGAGCAAATCCGCCGCCTCCCAAGTGACGGATAATGCTGTAGCGATTACCGAGTGTGATTCCAAGCATGAGATTCACCTAATATTTCCTAGTCTTTTGGAGAATTAGCTTCCAACCAAGCTGTTAAATCTTCGGCATTAGAAAAATCTAACATGGCTTCTGCAAGATTCTCTAATTTGTCGATCGGCAATTGGCTAATGCGGCTTTCAATATCCGGGTTTATTTGACCTAAACGGCGACTCAGCAAACGCATAATTAACCCTACTTGTCCTTCTTGTCTGCCTTCTTGTCTGCCTTCTTGTCTGCCTTCTTGTCTGCCTTCTTCCCGACCTAAAGCCACTGAACCCTCTTGATCTTGAGCAAAAAACTCTTGCTGTTGTAATATGTTAAATTCCTCCTGTGTCAAACTAACTTGATTGGCAATTTCAAAGGCTTTCTGAATTTCCGGGACTGTGACCATTGTTTGAGGTACTTCATCCAAAGTGCCAGTAGTTTTGATAAAGTAAATCCACTTGTCCGTAAGAGTTTCCAGTCGATCCAATTCTTTCTTAAATTTTGGCAACTCTACAAAGACTAACTCAATGTCATTTTGTAGATAATCAGACAAGCGAGTGCTTTCTTTGAAGACAAAATGCGAAATCACATCTTGCTCGCCGCGAAACATTTCAAAATCAGTAATAGTCAAAGCAATCACAGGTCGCAATTGCTTGTAGAGTTCTCCCCTTGTTAATTGGAGTGCATAGGTTTTTGCTGCATTGTACAAAACTCGCTTGCCAAAGGCCTGTACCTTCAAAACTTGCATTTCAATAATCACAAATGTGCCGTCATTAAGTAGCGCTTTGACATCTAAGTAACTATTTTTAGCTCCGGCTACTTGAGGGCCAAGATAAGGATCGAGGATTTCTAAGCTTTTAATGATCGATTCTTCTTCATAGAGTATGGCATTTAAGAAACTAATCAAAATCTCTGTACTTTGGCTGGAGCCAAATATTTTTTTGAAGGCAAAATCCATTTTGGGATTGATAAATCTCATGTTATTTTTCTCCTTCGAGATTTGGACTTAACACGGCTGCAAACCTTACTGTGACCGTGTGTTTGCTATGTTTCTTGTTCCCTCCCCTTACTAAGGGGAGGGTTAGGGCGGGTGCTAGATTTTTGCTATTGAGATGCTCCCACTATAACTTAACTTCAAACGGCTTTCAAAATCTCGTCATCGACTGAAAAATCTATCTCAGCTTTGTCCCGCCCCGAAACTACATAATCATTCTGAAAAGAATCTTTTAAGCCAGAAACTAAGTCAAATTCTGGCTGCCAGTTAAGATCGGTGACAGCTTTATTAACTGAAGCGAAAAAGTGCTGTAATCGCATTGGGAAAGCTTTCTTTTTTCCGAAGTCAAATTGTTTCGGATCGTAGTGTACAATCTTAATAGCATCAGGGGATTTGCCTGCCGCTTGAATGCAGGCGCGGGCTAAACCGTCAAAGGTGACAAATCGATCGCCCGAAACGTTGTAAATTTGCCCGATCGCCCTTTCGTTGCCCAAAACCGCCGCCATTGCTTTCGCCAAATCCTGACAGTGCCCCAACTGCGTGAAGTGCATTCCGTTACCGGGAATCGGAATCGGTCGATCGCGCACAATGCGATCGAAAAACCAAGCCTCCAAATCGTTATAATTTTGGGGGCCGTAAATGTAAGTCGGGCGAATCGAAGTCCAAGGCAAACCAGACTCGGCCAAGTAATTTTCGGTTTCGCATTTACCCAAATGCCGGCTTTTAGGATCGGTAGCGTCCCCTTCAATATGAGGCATTTGATCCGATTTCAAATAAACCCCCGCAGAGCTCATGTAAACAAAGTGCTGCACCCGCCCTTTAAATATTTCAGCTAAAGGCTTTGTATCGCTGAGTTCACGGCCGTTGTTGTCAAAAACCGCGTCAAACTCGACCGTCGATAACTTTTCTTGCAATTGTTCAACATTTGTGCGATCGCCCTGAATCTGTTTCACGCCCGAAACCGGTACAGGCTTGTTGCCCCGGTTAAACAACACCACTTCATGCCCTTGTGCTGCTAAAATCTTAGTAAGATAAACCCCGATAAACCGAGTACCGCCCATCATTAAAATTCGCATTATTTTCGATGCTCCTTACAGTTAGTGTAAATATCTTACAATAAAGTTATGCCCTAGGGCGTGTTTTCTATCCCCGGAGATCCCCCTAAATCCCCCTTAAAAAGGGTGACTTTGACACTGATTATTTCACCTTTTTAAGGGGGCTGGCATTTTGAATCTCATGAGAAATCACTCAGACTAGATAATTCATCCGTGTATCCGTGTCCTCATCCGTGTAGTGCTTTCCTTCTCCAATAATTTCAATTTGCCTAAAATAGCCCTATGCAAGTTCCCCGGCTGCATCCAGAAACAATCGAAGAAGTCAAACAAAGAGCCGACATAGTAGACGTTATTTCCGGTCGCGTCGTCTTGCGGAAACGCGGGAAAGAATTCGTAGGTTTGTGTCCCTTTCACGACGAAAAATCTCCCAGCTTTACTGTCAGTCCCGGCAAACAAATGTATTATTGTTTCGGCTGCGGTGCAGGTGGCAATGCTTTTAAGTTTCTCATGGAATTGGAGAAACGCCCTTTCAGCGAAGTAGTATTAGAATTAGCTAAAAATTATCAAGTCCCGGTCAAAACAGTCGAACCAGAACACCGACAAGAATTGCAGCGCCAAATTTCTTTGCGGGAACAACTCTATGAAATCTCAGCACTAACAGCCAACTTTTACGAACACGCTTTGCGGCAAACCCAAGGAGAAGAACCCTTAGCATATCTCAAATCCGAGCGCCAGCTAAGCGAAGAAACAATCCAACAATTTCAATTAGGTTATGCACCCCAAGGTTGGGAAGCACTTTACAGTTATTTAGTAGAACAGAAAAACTATCCGGCGCAATTAGTAGAACAAGCTGGATTAATTGTACCCCGAAAAAATGGCGGCAGCGGTTATTACGATCGCTTCCGCAATCGCATTATGATTCCCATTCGCGACACCCAAGGCAGAGTCATCGGTTTCGGCGGCAGAGCTCTCGGCGACGAACAGCCGAAATACCTCAATTCTCCCGAAACAGAACTCTTCGATAAAGGCAAAACTTTATTCGCCTTAGATACGGCGAAAACCGCCATTAGCAAAGCCGATCGCGCAGTGGTTGTAGAGGGGTACTTTGATGCGATCGCACTTCAGGCCGCCGGCATCTCCAACGCCGTCGCTTCCCTCGGCACAGCCTTAAGTTTAAACCAAGTGCGGCAGTTATTGCGGTACACGGACTCCAAACAAATTATCCTCAACTTTGACGCCGACAAAGCAGGAACTCAAGCAGCAGAACGCGCGATTGGAGAAATAGAAAAACTCGCTTATCAAGGAGAAGTGCAACTGCGGGTACTCAACATTCCCGACGGCAAAGATGCCGACGAATACCTCAAAACATACTCCCCAGAACAATATCGAGAATTGCTCGAAAATGCTCCGTTGTGGCTCGACTGGCAACTGCAACAAATGCTCGTCAATCAAGATTTGAAGCAAGCCGATACTTCCCAGCAAATTACAAAAAAAATAATTACTTTATTAACTAATATCACTGACGACAATCAGCTAGCACATTACCTGCAAAAGTGCGCCGAAATTCTCAGTAAAGGAGATTTTAGACTTACAAAAATGATTGCTGAAAACTTGCTCAATCAAGTAGTCAGCGATTGGGCAAAGCGGCAGAGTCAAGACGAATCATTGACAATGCCCCTGTTAATTAGAAACAAGCTGAAGCCGAACAAACAATATAAAAAGCAGCGTGCAAGCGGCGAAAACAAAAGCTCAAAATCTAGCTTATCTGCCGTAGCCCGCAGTCTTTTAGAAGAAGCAGAAGCGCAATTATTGCAGATTTATTTGCACTGTCCCGAATACCGCCAAGATGTCAGAGAAGCAATAGAAGCTAGAGACGTGCAGTTTAGCCTTTCTCACCACAGATTTTTGTGGCACCAGATTGTGAATGCAGAAATATTGCACAAAATGTCTTTACAAGTAGCGCCTTCTGAGTTAATATTGAAATTGCAAGATAGCTTCATTGAATATCCCAATCAACTCAATCAAATTTCCCATTTATTTCACTTAAATGAGTTCTCAGAAAGAAATGTTTATCGCGCACCTCTAGTAATTAGATCGGCCCTCGCCTGTATCGAGCAAATTATTAGCATGAAGCGCCGCCGAATTGCACTCAATATGTGGGAAAAAGCCAAGGCCGCTAGCAGTGGCGAAGAGGCTATAGAATATCACCAACTATTCTGTGCCGAACAAGAATGGCTCAAGGAATTAGAGCGGCTGCGTCAAGTTAATTTTTACGATTTAACATCCGTACCTTGGGGCTAATACCATTTTAGATTTTAGATTTTAGATTGTAGATTGGAGATTGGAGATTGGAGATGACTCGTTCGATATAGGTTGGAAGCCAGGGCTGTTTCGGGGCAACCACGGGGGGATTGCTACGGAAAAGCAGGGTCTTGTAGGGGCGGTGCCCCCGTGCCCGCCCAGCCCATAGACGAGCGGGTAGGGGTTTCAGATATCGGGGCAACCACGGGGGGATTGCCCCTACAAGAGAATGAAACAGCCCTGGGTTTGAAGCTTGCCTGCAGTTACATTTTTTTAAACTGATATAAGGAATAAAGTCCTTACTAATAACCCGTTTGTACTAAGGACTTTATTACTTTATTCAACGAGCATTTTAATAATCGCAAAAAAGAGTTTCGCGAGTATCTCTACCCGTCACCGGATTAGTACCTTTTGCCACTTTACAAAGTTTTTCTATCATATCGTCTCGCAGCAGTGTCTCTGTAAAATCAGCACCGTCAATAATAGCTCCTTCCAGCCTGGTATTGTAAGCGAAAGCACCCTCAAGAATAGCATTAGTTAAATTCGCTTTCATCATGCGAGCTAAATCTAAAGTAGCACCCGTGAAATTAGCGCCTTCAAAATTTGCCTCTTCCATATTGGCCGCAAAAAAGCTGACACCCCGCAAATCTGCCTTAGTAAAATTGCTGTTGCGAAGATTAGCTTTATTAAAACTGTCGTCAGTCAGAACTTGTCCACTAAAATCAGCGCCGACTAGGATTTCTTTGTCGTGATCCAAAGCGAAAGCAGGTGCGGGATTAATGCCGATCGCCCCAGCGGCAATTACTGCTAAAATAACAAAACTCAGCAAGAAAGTATAAATATGTTGGCGAATTCGAGAAATCATCATACAAGTTCAAGCTAATGGGCAGTCGTGACAGTTCAGAATTGAATTCTACCAGAAAGCGCGTCAAGCGTAGCTATCCCGTAGGGAATCGCCCGCTTGCCACGGCTGACTCCAATTCCCCTCAATCCCCAAACTCTAGGGATATCGGTACATTGGGAGAAAATTTAGTCGCCGACTGGTTGCAGCAGCAAGGTTGGGAAATCTTGCACCGGCAGTGGCACTGTCGCTGGGGAGAGATTGACATCATCGCACTCGGAAGAGATGAAGAAAGCGCAAAAAACCAAGTTCTTCCCAATCACACATCCCGAACATTAGCATTTGTTGAGGTAAAAACTCGCCGTCGAGGAAATTGGGATGCTGGTGGAATGTTGGCTATTACCACCACAAAAAAAGCCAAACTTTGGCAAACAGCCGAAATATTTTTAAGCACTCATCCAGATTTAGCCAATAATTCTTGTCGCTTTGATGTCGCCTTAGTCAGGTGCGAATCTTCACTACCAAACACTAAACAAATATTACCACCATTAACTGCAGCGAACTCTCAATCCGCCGTTGCAGGAAACTACCGACTCACCCTGCAAGAATACATTCGCTCGGCTTTTAGCATTTAAAAGTATATAATTAAAATTTAGAGGGTAAAATCTCAAAGCAAGGCCACTAGGTAATTTTTAATTGTTAACTAATTGTTAACTTGCCTAGGCTGTCGCGCATTTCTCTCTTGAGCTTTAACGGAGCTGAAAAAAGCGTTAAATCTTCTCCCGCTTCCCCCTTCTCTCCCTCTCCTGTTCTGTCATATAGCGATTCTCAAGCGTTGTGAGGTATGGGGGCTTTGTCCTATGCCCTATGCCCTATGCCCTATGCCCTATGCCCTATGCCCTATGCCCTATGCCCTATGCCCGCCAGAGCACCTCATGTTACTGAGAAAGGCTATAAGAGTTAATTTATATGCGTAGCAATCTAGGCGAGAGTTTCCGGGCAATATCCCAGACCCTTGACAAACTGCTGGCGAAAGGCTTCAATTTCCTTACGATCAGGGCTGCCGTGACAAACCACGGCCACCTGGTAGCGGCGCATCACGCTCAGTGGGGACTGTCCGGTTTCCAAACTCCAAAGCGCCATTTGCAAGCGAATTTCAGGATCGTAAGGAATCCCGAGTTCGTTCATAAAAGCCCGAAAATCCCCGTGCATTTCGGGAGTTAAGTATTGGCTCATTTTCACCTTTACCACCCAGCCGTCAATTTGGTGAATAACAGTGATAAATTGCAAGGGAAGATGATGAGCCGTGCGTAGGTAATCCACGACTCTCAGAGTAAGGCTAGTATTGGCGATGTAGTAGAGGTATTCCATAACGATCCTTATGAGCAAAGCTGATGCTACACCTCTATCCTCGCGGGCTATACCCGCCACCACAAGGGGAAAAGCACCCGACTTTGGATGGGGGTTTTTACCCAATTTGTTACCCAGTTGACAGATCGATCGCACAGGAATTCACTCGATGACAGAGATGGACTGGTCTTTGGACGGCTACGACTACGAACTTCCGCCCTCGCGCATTGCCCAAAATCCCGTAGTGCCGAGGGACAGTTCTCGCTTGCTGGCTGTAGATTCTCCCAGCAGCCACCAACACCGGATTTTTAGGGATTTACCCGATTTGCTGCAACCGGGCGACTTGCTGGTGCTCAACAACACCCGCGTGCTGCCAGCGAGGCTCTACGGGCACAAACCCAACGGCCCGGCTGTGGAGATATTGTTGATGGAAGAACGGCAGCACAACTGTTGGCTGGCTTTGGTTAAACCGGGGAAACGCTTAAAGTTGGGAGCAAAAATTGAGTTTGATCCCATCGCCCCTGCCGGTGAGAACTCGACCACAGATCCTTGCTGTTGCCGAACCGATGCCACGATGCCCCCCCATCGTCGTCGCTTGACTGCAACAGTTATAGACAGGGACGAGGCAACAGGGGGACGGCTGTTGGAGTTTGACATCCCCACAGATGAGAATCTGGCGAAGTTTTTGGACGAATACGGCCACGTACCCCTGCCGCCCTACATCGAAAATTCCCAAGCTTCAGCCGAACAGTACCAAACTGTTTATGCCGATCGACCCGGGGCGGTGGCGGCCCCCACAGCAGGCCTGCACTTCACCGAAGAATTGTTCAGCCGCTTGGAACAGCGGGGAATCGAAAAAACTTTTGTCACCTTACACGTCGGAGTAGGGACGTTTCGCCCGGTGGAGGTGGCAGACGTGACGGCTCACAAAATGCACGGCGAATGGGTGGAAGTACCCGCCGCCACCGTCGAGAAAATCCGGGAAACTCAAGCCAGAGGCGGGCGGATCATTGCGGTGGGTACAACAGCAGTGCGAGCTTTAGAGGGAGCAGCCGCCGCGAGTGGCGATTTTTCCTTGCAACCTTTTTGCGGCCCGACCAATTTGTTTATCTACCCTGGTTACAGGTGGCGGGTTGTAGAGGGGATGATTACCAATTTTCACTTGCCCCGCTCTACTTTGATGATGATGGTAAGTGCGATGATTGGAAGGCCTCGGCTGTTGGATTTGTACCGAGAAGCGATCGAGCATCAGTACCGCTTTTATTCCTTTGGCGATGCCATGCTGATTTTACCAGCAGCAAAAAAGGATTGATCGATCGGGCATCGGGTTCGCCCTATGCCCGGTATGCCGTTTCTATTCTTCCTCCTCTTCTTCATTGCCGGGATACACGAAGCTGTTGGAACGCCCAGTCAGAACAGATTTGCCCAGAGACAGAGCTTTCTGAGCTGCCACTACAGCTTTGCGCTTCCATGTGGCCTTACGCATATTCTTCTTGGATTTGGAGGTTTTCTTCTTAGGGACTGCCATGACGCTAAATACTTTCTGCTTATATAGACAAACAAACATTCTAGCCGATTTTGTCGGCAATGCTTACTCGAAAAACCGCAACAACTGCTCGCTCAGCAATATCAAGTAGTAGGGTGCGTCAGCGATTAGCTTCTGGAAAAATAGACAAAATCCCCTAGGTAACGCACCCGCAGCAGCTAAAGTTCGTGAAAGTGGTAGATCACGACGCCAGTGACGGGATCGTTCTCGATACTCACATAACCCGTTTTGAGCAGTGCCGTGAAAGCCTCTTCCACTTCGGCAAAAGTAGCGCCGGTTGCCATCACCCCTTGGGTGACAGATAATCTTCCGTTCTTGGTATAAGCTGCCTTCAGGAGTTTAACCCCTAACTGGTCTGGAGTTGGCTTGGGGTATGTCGCGGCGATCGCCCCGCTGCTGGGATATAGCGGTATACCTTCGCGAGATACGCCGAGTTTGCCCCTGAGACTGGCATTGTGTTCGTCCACCATGTTCGGCAGCAGCAGCAAATCAAACAATTGCCCAAACCCAAACAAACCAAAGGTAAACAGCCACAGCAAACCCGTACCAATCTTGCCGTTGTAGAGGCGGTGGAGTCCGAAGGGGCCGAAAAAACAAGCTGCCCATAAAAGGTAACTAACACCTAAATTGCTCATTTTCTGACCGTCCTGCCTGGTTATTCTAAGAATTGGAGTCCCTCTATACATTTTGTACTTTCTCTGTCGTGTTTAAACAGCTTGACACCAGCAGATATTTGTGAATTGTCCGAAGTTATTGGTTATTTACTACCAATTCCCCAATTCCCCATGCCCCATGCCCCATGCCCCATGCGCCATGCCCCATGCCCCATGCCCCATGCCCCATGCCCCATGCCCCATGCCCCATGCCCCATGCCCCATGCCCCATTCCCATGCCCACTGAGTAATTTTGCGTAGCAATTCTTAACGCCAGCAACATATTTGCGCGGGCGAGAGCTTGGTAAACTGGAGGGCGTGGAAATTACAGCAGCTTAGACCTGGATTCCACACGGAGCGCGAAACCAAGCGCGCCGCCAGCGCTGGCCGGAAATACACGAGCGCGATCGCCCGCAGTACCCGACAATGGAAACAAGCGAGTAGTTATAAGCAGAAATCCAATAAAAATATGGTAGATTCCCTCAAAAAACCCACTTTTGAAGAACTGCGGCCGGGAGTGAAAGCCCCAGCCAAAGAAACTATTCTCACGCCGAGATTTTACACAACCGACTTTGACGAGATGGCCAAAATGGACATCTCGGTAAATGAAGCCGAACTAGAAGCAATTATCCAAGAGTTCCGCGTTGACTACAACAAAAACCACTTCGTGCGGGATGAGGAGTTCGCTCAATCTTGGGATCACATTGACGGCGAAAAACGCCAGTTGTTCATTGAGTTTCTAGAACGTTCATGCACCGCTGAGTTTTCTGGGTTCTTGCTTTACAAAGAATTGGGACGCAGGCTCAAAGACAAAAATCCAGTGCTCGCCGAGGGTTTCAACCTGATGTCGCGCGACGAAGCGCGGCACGCCGGATTCCTCAACAAAGCGCTGTCCGACTTTAATTTGTCCCTGGATTTGGGTTTCTTGACAAAGAGCCGCAGTTACACATTCTTTAAGCCGAAGTTTATTTTCTACGCGACTTACTTGTCTGAAAAGATCGGTTATTGGCGCTACATCACGATTTACCAGCACTTAAAAGCGCATCCTGAAGACCAGATTTATCCGATTTTCCGATTCTTTGAAAATTGGTGCCAGGATGAAAACCGCCACGGAGATTTTTTCGATGCGGTGATGAGAGCTCAGCCTCAGATGTTGAATGATTGGCGCGCTAAGCTTTGGTGCCGTTTCTTCTTGCTGTCGGTGTTCGCGACAATGTATCTCAATGATATCCAGCGGGCCGGTTTTTATCGATCGCTCGGACTAGATGCTCGCGAATACGACATCGAAGTGATTAAAAAGACCAACGAAACAGCAGGCCGCGTATTCCCCGTCATGCTCGACGTGAACAATCCAGAATTTTATGAACGCCTGGATATTTGCCTCAAGAACAATCAGCAGTTGACTGCAATTGTTGCTTCTAATACTCCCAAATTCTTGCAATTCTTCCAAAAATTGCCTTTGTATCTGTCGAACGGCTGGCAATTAGTGAAGCTGTACTTCATGAAAACAATTGAATCACCTTCAGTACAGGGCGCTGTGCGTTAAGTTTTGATTTTTCATCCTCTGTGACGGCGGTTCTGCAGCAAGCAGAACCGCTTTTTTTTGGTATGATGTTAGATTAGTTTTCATGGGCGGCGTGCGATCGGGTTTCAAATTAAATTAAGGAACTTTATGAAGGAGTTAATTGTGAGATGAGGAATGAGTGATATGAGTTCGGGAAGACGCAACTCTTTTGCAGACTACAAAGCAGATGGACACAACTGGATCACCTTGACTGCCGGAGAATACTATCCCGATATATTGCAGGAGGCTTGCCAACTTTACGAACCTGTTCTAGTAATGTTTGGGCAATTACTCAGGACTTCTGAATCATCAGTGCGTCTATTTATACAGATTTCAGAGGTTCCCAGCACATGGATGCGAGTTCAACTTTTTAGGGTGTTTCGCAAGTATGTCAGCCCTGAGCTTCCCGTGGAAATGCTCAGAAGGAAAAAAAAGGCAACGGAAATTTGCAATCAGTTCGGAGCACGTTTTAGGTCTGTTCAAGAAGTTCAAGCTGCTTATATGACTCGTCCAATTCCCGATGAGGCAATGTCGGCTCTATTGTGGGAATACAAAAGTCGCGGAAAAAAGGGATACGACTTAACTGAAAGATTTTTCTCCTTATTCCGCTTACACTTTCCCTACTTGGCAATCAGAGGGCCAGAGCGAGCTGGAAAAGATATCCTGATGGGAAATGTCTTCGCCAACTATCCCAACCCAAAACGTCCTGTTGATTTTGTGATTTACGATATTAATGAAAATGACTTGCTGGCAATAGGATTGGCAAGATATGATTCAGATAGAGGCGGTGCACAAGAAGACGACCGAACAGGTGGTTATCGTAGCTGCGCTGATGAAATCCTCAGTTATACACAAAATCATAACTTAAGAACTAAAGTAATTTTCCTGAATGATGGGCCTGGTCTCTTACTCGGATCGATGTGGGATGACTACGCAAATATTGAAAATAGCTGGCAAGATAAGATTATGGTATTGACACTGCGTATGGTTCCAGATCGGATTACAGTGGAATGGCTGCGTTCTTGAAAATAGGAGTGACAATGGCTACGGGTATTTCAAAAAAACAATCGCAGGGTGAAGCTGCATCTAATTTTAGTGAAAGCCCATTAAATAATAGCTTGGATGCGTGCTTTTCATATCCAGGAAAAGTGCCTGCAAGTGAAGTTTTAGACACTCATCAAGCTGAATGTGTAAAACTGTGGTCTAGCAATGAACAGCTATGTCTGGCAAATGACAACCGTCTTTACTATGGAGATAATTTACCAATTTTAGCATCTTTACTTAAAGATAGTTCAGTAAAAGGTAAAGTAAGATTAATTTATATAGATCCGCCTTTTGCAACTAAAAGTGTGTTTCAGTCACGTTCTCAGACTGAGGCTTATTCTGACTTATTAGGAGGGAACAGCTATATTGAATTTATTCGTCAGAGGTTGATACTCTTGAGAGAGTTATTAGCTGATGACGGCTCAATATATGTCCATCTTGATGATAAAATGGCCTTTTATATCAAGGTGATTATGGATGAAATTTTTGGTCAACGCAATTTTAGAAATTGGATTACTCGCAAAAAATGTAATCCAAAGAACTACACAAAAAAGACTTACGGCAATGTTTCAGATTTTATCCTGTTTTATAGTAAATCAGATACTTATGTCTGGAATCGTCCTGTTGAAGAATGGACAGATAAGCGCGCCAACAAAGAATATGAATACATTGAAAAGGAAACTGGACGGCGATATAAAAAGGTGCCGATTCATGCGCCTGGAGTGCGAAATGGCGAAACTGGAAAGTCTTGGCGAGGGATGAATCCGCCACCGGGAAAGCATTGGCAATTTCCACCTCAAACACTAGATGAAATGGATGCTAGAGGGGAAATATATTGGTCTGCAACAGGAAATCCCCGTCGCAAGATATATTTGGATAGCAGTAGCGGGATTCCCGTACAAGATATTTGGCTAGAGTTTCGCGATGCTCACAATCAGAATATTAAAATTACAGGTTATCCAACTGAGAAAAACCGTGATCTAGTTAGTAGAATTATTCGAGCTTCATCAAATCCTGATGATTTAGTGCTCGATTGCTTTGCCGGTTCGGGTACGACTTTGAGTGTTGCTTCGGAGTTTGGGAGGAGATGGATAGGAATTGATAATAGTTCTGAGGCGATCTCAACTACTTTGCGCCGTTTTGCTAAGGGTTGCGAACGGATGGGCGATTTTGTCAGCCAGCAAACATCCCTACACCAGAATCCATCGGATGACGAGTCTCGCCAATTATCGCTTTTTAACTTAGATGAATCTATATTTCAAGCTGAGTCTCCCTTAGAAAAAAGCGAGATGATTAATAACTTTGATCTTTATGCAACTGATTCGTTTGCTGGGGAACTAGAAAATATTGTGAGGCAATGGATAGAATGGCAGTAGCAGCGTACAAAAAAAATCACAAAAAGCCTTCTGCCACATCGCAAAAATTTGCTCGACTATTACCATATAAGATTTATCAGCAATTAATCAAACTTGATATCATAACTGTTTTTCATAAAATTTATCGCCATTCCCCCTGAAGCGTAAAAGCCGCCCAATAATAGGGAGACTTCCACTCTTCCTGCTTCAACATTTCCAGTTGCGCCGCCCTCAATGCTGCCGCTGGCGTTAACCCTTTTTGCAGCATTCCCTGATAGAAACTTGACATTAACGTAGCTGTTCCTTCATCATCCACATTCCATAAACTCACCACAACTCGCTTCGCCCCAGCATACATAAATCCCCGCGTTAATCCTACCATGCCCTCGCCTTGGATGTTCTGCCCTAATCCGGTTTGACAGGCACTTAACACTACTAAATCTGCTGCTAACTTCAGATTGAAAATATCAGTAAGTCGCAGGAATCCGTTTAATGGATTGCCCTTTTCATCTACCAGTGACAAGATGATTCCCGATAGTTCCGGGTTAGTGCTATTCGCTAAACCGTGAGTGGCAAAATGAATGATTTTATATTGGCTTAAGTTCTGACTGGTTGCTGCGGCGCGGCTTGCTGCAAAATCCAAAGATGCGGTGCGAGAATTAGCTGGTACTAACGCTTGAATGATTTGAGCTTCTTGGCGTGTAAATTTTAAACGGCTCAACTGTATGTTATTGGCGCGGCTAGAGCGACTTAAACCGAGATTTACTGATTCTATTGCTTGGGGATTGGCGCTATTAGACTGGGTTCTGACTCGTTCATCGTCACCGCTAAAAACTGGATCGGCGAGCATTGCTAAAGTCCGAGTTGGGGGTTGTCTGTCATTGTAGTTTTGTCTTAAGATTCCCAAGGTGGAAGCAGAAGGCAGCAGCACGATTTCATGGTCTACAATTAAAGGCGAATTCCGATTTTTACCGGATTTTCCGGGGAGCGAGAGGGCGGCAAAGGGGAGGTAATTGAGAATGCCATCGCCAACAATCAGCAGGCGCTTTTGAGCGAGTTGTGCTGCTACGGGCTGTAAAATAATTTGACTAAGCGTGTTGTTAGCTTCAGCAACTCGATCGGGAATGTTTCGGTAGCGCGGGTTAGTCACAGCATTGCGGAAATTGCGGGCGGCTTTTTCGATTTCAACCTGTTTGGGCAATTCATAACTGGTGATACTGGTTTTAGTCACAGCCCACAGATAGCTGCGGTCTTTTCCAAGAGAATACTGGAGTAAAATTGTATCCTCATCGAGGATTTGTTGTTGAATCTGTGCCAGGGTTAAAGGTTGCGGTTGGGTGAGAGTGGCGTACCGGGGACTGGTGGAGCGGATTTGGGCTTGAATGTCCTGATATTGTCCTAGTAAAGTTTGCCGTTTTTGGTCTAATTCTACTTTTTCTGCGGGGGTAGAATTGGGGCGGCTTAGAGTTTCGATTCGGCGTGTTTCTAAGGCATCGAGTTGCTGTTGTAAATTGCGTTCTTGCTGCAATAATTCCGGGGCGACACCTTGGCGAATATCGGCGTTTGCTTCTTGAAGAAGTTCGAGGAGGCTGCGGGCGCGGGAACTTTCGCTGGCTTCTAAGGCTTTGCGATCGTAACCAGAGTTGGGATTGGTTTTGTGCAGTTCCATTAACAGGTCAATGTATAACTGGTAATAGTGTTGTACGGTGGCAAAGTATGAGATGCGGAGCTCGTGGTTGGTAATTTTGGTGCGGAGGTTTTCGATGATTTTGATGGAGGTTTCAATGTCAGTGAGGGCTGCGATTAAATTGCCTCGATCGCCTTTGAGAATAGCCCTATTGTAGAGGGTGAGGGCTTCCCCAGGACGATCGCCCACAGTGCGAAACAGCGGCAGGGCTTGGTTGAAATATTCTTCTGCTTTCTCCAGTTTTCCCAATTCTGAGTAAGTATTACCTACATTGTTGAGGCTGTTGGCTTCTCCACGCCTATCGCCCGCTTTTTGTCTCAAATCGAGGGCTTGTTTGTAGTAGTCGAGGGCTGTTTGTTTTTCTCCCAAATCTGAATAGACTAAGCCAATATTGTTGAGGATAGTGGCTTCCTTAGTCCGATCGCCCATAGCCCGCAATAAGGTAAGGGCTTGGTTAAAATACTCTTTTGCTTTCTGTTTTTCTCCCAAATCGTTGTAGGCTAAGCCGATGTTGTTGAGTGTGGTGGCTTCCGCAGTGCGATTGACCAAAGATGTATCGCTGTTTGCGGGTATGTTCGAGATGTTGCTGAGGTTGATACTTGCTTCAGGGCGATCGCCCATTTCCCGAATTAAGGAAAGGACTTGGTTATAGTAGTCGATGGCTTGCTGTTTCTCTCCCAAAGCATAGTAGACGGCCCCAATGTTGTTGAGGATGAGGGCTTGCACAGGGCGATCGCGTATAGTCTGATGCCAAGAAAGAGCTTGCTTGTAGTAGTTCAGGGCTTGCTGTCTGTCTCCTAATCTATTAATAATGAAGCCGATTTGATTCAGCGTGTAAGCTTCGTCCTCCCAATTTCTAAGCATTCGATAAAGCGAACGCGCTGCATCAAACTTTTGCAAGGCCTCCTGGTAAGATGCTGCTGTTTCCTGAGCCAATAGTCGCTTAGCTTCCTGAAGCAATCGCTCGGCTTCATCTGTTTTTTGATTTAATAGTTGTTGGTTTTTCTGAATTAATCGATCGGCTTCTCCATCCGGGATTTGATTTCTACTGACATCGAGGGTGGTCAGATATACCAATCCCGCTAAAGGTTTGATATCTGCGATTTGATTTCTACTGAGGTGTAGGGCGGTCAGATTTGTCAATCCCGCTAAAGGTTTGATATCTGCGATTTGATTGGATTCGAGGAAAAGCAGTATCAGATTGGCAAATCCCGATAATGGTTTCACATCTGCAATTTTATTGCCACTCAAATAAAGAAAATTCAACTCCGTCATTGTCGATAAAGGTGTCACATCTACAATTTGATTAGATGCGAGGGACAGCTTTGTTAGATTAGTCAATCCCGCTAAAGGTTTTACATCTACGATTTGATTAGCTTCGAGGAAAAGCTCTGTCAGATTAGTCAGTCCAGATAATGGTTTCACGTCTGAGATTTGATTGAAATTGAGGACGAGGTATCTCAGATTTGTCAGTCCCGATAAGGGTTGCACATCTGTTATTTGATTTCTACTGAGGTTGAGCTTTCTCAGATTGGTGAATTTTGATAATGGTTTGATATCGACTATTTGATTGTCAGCTAGGTAAAGTAGTGTGAGATTAGTCAGTCCAGATAATGGTTTCACGTCAGAGATTTGATTGGAAGTGAGGGTGAGATATCTCAGATTAGTCAGTCCCGATAAGGGTTGCACATCTGTTATTTGATTTCTACTGAGGTTGAGATCTCTCAGATTGGTGAATTTTGATAATGGTTTGATATCGACTATTTGATTGCGAATTAGGGAAAGTTCTGTGAGATTAGTCAGTGCTGTTTGAGCGCGATCGCACTCTTGTGTTTTTGCTTTTGATAGCAACACCTCCACCGTATGTCTGGCTTCAGGGGTCAAATTCTCTTTGTTGGTACAGAAATCAGCAAAACTTTCAAATGTCTGGGGATTTGGCGCGGCTGCAGATCCCATCAGGATAGTCGCACCTACAGCTAACCCCCAACGCCCCCCAATCGAAAGTATGGGATTCATAAGCACTCGCTCAAAAAAGACATGATTAGCTGCTATCATAATCTATCGCACCTTGTGATGCCCGCTTTTCCTTCCGGCTTGCTAATTAGATGGGGAGCATTTGGTGAAACAATAGTGGCTACTGCTTCTCGCTGCACTCTCCAAGCATTATTAGAAACCGGGTTTAAGAAACTGGGTTTTTCCAAAAAACCCGGTTTCACCTCAAAAATTCGGTTTCTGCACAAGTCCTATTTTACGTTACTCTCAACTCAGAAATTTAAAATTAGCGATCGCCATCAAATTTAGTATCTATTATTGGCTGCTGTTTTATGAAAATCAAGAAAAAACAATTAAACCAATCGAATGTTATTTTTTCCCTAGCAATGCTCGGTGTGTTCCTCTTTTCCTTAACTCTCCGCTTTTGGGAACTAGAGCGATTTAACACTTTAGTATTTGACGAGGTTTATTACGCTAAATTTGCCAACGATTATCTCACCAAAACTCCGTTTTTCAACGCTCACCCGCCTCTAAGCCAGTACATAATTGCGATCGGCATTTGGATCGGCACTCATCTTCCCTTCGGCAAAACAGCCGTTAACAGTATGGCTGGTTCCCTGCTTTCCCCTTGGGATTACCGCTGGCTGAATGCTCTCACAGGTTCGTTTATTCCCCTAGTTGTGGGAGGGCTAGCTTATCAGCTAGTTCGGCGCCGCACCTTTGCTTTTCTTGCTGCTTTGTTTATCGCCTGCGACGGTTTATTTTTAGTGGAGTCTCGCTACGCGCTGAACAACATTTATCTAGTTTTGTTTGGAATTTTAGGTCAGTTATTTATTTTAAAATCCGTAGAAGCCGAAGGAAAAAAGCGCTGGCTTTGGCTGATATTCGCCGGGATAGGTTTCGGCGCATCTGCAGCTATCAAATGGAACGGATTATGGTTTCTTTTCGGTACTTATCTAATTTTAATCTGTGCTTGGGTCGTTCGTTTTCTCCAGGGAAGCAGAGGAAATGAAGAACAAAGCCGCGAGGTAGATTCTCCTCTGATTCCTGCCGAAAGTCCCGTACAAAAACTAACTAAACTCAATTTTATAGAACTCTGCTTGAGTCTAGCTATTATTCCTATTCTAGTTTACAGCATCTCTTGGATTCCTCACCTCCACTTTAATCCAACTCCCAATTTCTGGCAGATGCAAACGGAAATTTTGACTTATCACCAGCGGATTAAAAGCGGCCCCGATGTACATCCTTATTGTTCCACGTGGTACAGTTGGCCTTTGATGCTGCGCCCCATAGTTTACTTCTACAAAACTGCTAGCAGCAATGCCCAACCAGATCCGGTTTTGCCACCTTTACCTGAAGGTGCAACTCAGGCAATTTTTGACGTTCACGCAATGGGAAATCCCTTCCTTTGGTGGCTGTCAACCTTAGCTTTACTGCTAGTAATAGGAGTTTTAGTTCACCGGATTTTGGTGTGGCTGCAAACGCGCCGCGAGGCTTCTGTTGACACGATAGAACAGCAGCGGCCGATTTTGTTTCCGCCGACTGCTGAAATGTGGCTGGGGTTATATTTAATAGTTAATTGGGCCGCTAATTTGCTGCCTTGGGTGAAGGTGACTCGCTGCATATTTTTGTACCATTATATGGGCTGTTCTGTGTTTTCAGGCTTAGCACTTGCTTGGTGGGTTGACAGGTGGCTGCACAGCCCTCAAACTCGACTCCGAGGGATGGGGGTAACAATTATTTTTCTGGTTTTGGGTGCTTTTATTTTCTGGATGCCTATCTATTTGGGACTGCCTTTGTCGCAAATTGAATGGAAAATTCGGATGTGGCTGCCATCTTGGGTTTAAGTTAGAAATAATTCTTTTATTAACGGGCAAGATGCCCGTTCCACAAGAAAATTAAGTTTTGTGGAAAAGGCCGGAAAGCGGTTTCACAAGAAAATTAAGTTTTGTGGAACAGGCATCTTGCCT